>NZ_JAECZP010000032.1:0-63124 GCF_019691255.1 Pseudomonas sp. USTB-Z | reverse complement strand
CGGCAGGCTGGCCAGCACCTGGGGCTGGGCCAGCACGCGCTGCAGGCCGCTGTCTTCGATCATGTAGGCCAAACGGTCGGCCGGGTAGGCCGGGTCCAGCGGCACGTAGGCGCCGCCAGCCTTGAGGATGGCGAAGATGCCGACGACCATGTCCAGCGAGCGCTCGGCAGCCAGGCCGACCAGCACGTCAGGCCCGACCCCGTCGTCGACCAGGCGCCGGGCCAGGGCGTTGGCACGCTGGTTGAGCTGGGCATAGCTCAGGGCCTGGCCCTCGCAGGTGACAGCGATGGCATCGGGGGTGCGCTGCACCTGGGCCTCGATCCGGCTGTGCAGGGCCTGGTCGGCCGGGTGCTCGGCGGGGGCCGGGTTCCACTGGGCGAAGGTGGCCTGCTGCTGTTGCGCATCGAGCAGCGTCAGGCTGCCCAGCGCCTGGTGCGCCGAGGCCTCGACAATCTGCTCCAGCAACTGTCGCAGGTGGCCAGCCAGTTGCTCGACCTGCACGGCAGCGAAACAGCCACGGTCGTAGCCGAAGGTCACCGACAGCGTCTCGCCCTGGTTGACCGCCAGGGTCAATGGGTAGTTGGCCTGCTCATGGTTGTGCACTGCATCGAAACGCAGCCCCTCGGGTGCCGTTTGCTGGAGGATCTCCGAGACCGGGTAGTTCTCGAACACCATGATGCTGTCGAACAGCCCCTCGCCGCCGTGACCGGCCCAGCGCTGGATCTCGAACAATGGCGTGTGTTCGTGTTCACGCAATTGCAGGTTGAGGCTTTGCAACGCTTGCAGCCATTGCACCACGGGTTGTTCCGGGCGCGGGCTGGCAACCACCGGCAAGGTGTTGATGAACAGCCCGATGTGCGCTTCGACGCCGCGCAGCTCGGCAGGACGGCCTGCTACGGTGACACCGAATGCGACCGCCGCCTGCCCGGTATAACGCTGCAACAGCAACAACCAGGCCCCTTGCATCAAGGTGTTGAGCGTGACCTTGTGCTGCCGGGCAAAATCGCTGAGCTGGCGGGTTTGCTGGCGATCACGCAGCAAGACAACCTGCCCCTGCCCGGCCACGTCGGCTTCGGCCAATGGCTGGCCGGTCGCCAGGCTGCGGCTGAGCAGTGTGGGCTGTTCCAGGTCCGCCAGGCGGGCTTTCCAGAACTGCTCGCTGGCCTGCGCATCCTGGCGCTGCAACCAGCCGATGTAATCGCGGTAGCGCCCTGCCGGCGCCGCTGGGCGAGGCTCGCCGCGGGCCTGGGCACCGTATTGTTCGAGTACCTCCCCCAGCAGCTGCGAATAGCTCCAACCGTCCATGAGGATGTGGTGGTTGGTATCGATCAGGTGGTAGCGATCGTCGCCAATGCGGATGACCTGGATGCGCTGCAGCGGCGCCTTGCCCAGGTCGAACCCGCGCAGGCGTTCGGCGTTGGCCAACTGGTCGAGCGCGGTGGGCAGCTCCCGCCGCTCGCGCCAATCCTGGTACACCAGCGCCACGGCCAGGTGCTTGTGGATCACCTGCAACGGTTGCTGCTGGCCCTGCCACAGCACACTGGCGCGCAGCACCTCGTGACGGTCGTAGACTGCCTGCCAGGCGGCCCGCAGGCGTTCGGCATCCAGCCCCTGCACATCGGCACGCATCTGGTTGATGTAGTCACCGCTGCCCTGCTCGTACAGCGAGTGGAACAGCATGCCTTGCTGCATCGGCGACAGCGCGTAGATGTCTTCGACTTGCGCCGCCGGTACCGGCAACGCATCGAGCTGGGCCTGGCTCAGGCCCGCCAGCGGGAAGTCCGAAGGTGTCATGCCCTGTTCACCGGCCTCGTTGGCCTGCAGGCAATGCTCGACCAGGCTGCGCAGCTCGCGCCCGTAATCGTCCGCCAGGCGTTGCACGGTCTGTTCGTCGAACAGGTCGAGGCTGAACGTCCAGCCCATGCGCAGCTCGCCGCCATAGACCTGGCCATTGAGGCTGAGCCAGTTTTCCAGCGGCGCGTCAGCGCTCTGCTCGGCGCCGACGCCCAGCCGGGAAGGTTGCAGCAAGGCATCACCGGCGCCATCGAAGCTGGCGTCGAACTGCCCCAGGTAGTTGAAGGTGATGCGTGGTGTTGCCAGGCCTTGCAGGGCCTGACGCTGCTCGTCACTGCCAAGGTAACGCAGCACACCGTAACCCAGGCCTTTGTTGGGGATGGCGCGCAACTGCTCCTTGACCTGCTTGATCGACGCGCCCAGCTCGCCCTCGACGCGCAGGCACACCGGGTACAGGCTGGTGAACCAGCCGACGGTTCGGCTGAGGTCAAGGTCGGCGGACAGTTCTTCGCGGCCATGCCCTTCCAACTGAATCAGCGTCGCGGCCTGGCCGCTCCAGCGACCCACCACGCGCGCCAGCGCAGTCAGCAGCAAGTCGTTGACCTGAGTACGATAGGTGGCCGGAGCCTCTTGCAGAAGCTGCCGGGTCACTTCGCGGTCAAGTTGCGTGCTGACCGTGCGCGCACGTCGGCGTTGTTGCCCGGCACCCGGGTGGTCGCAGGGCAGCTCGGCGTCGTCGTGCTGCAACTGCGCCTGCCAGTACGCCAGCTCGCTGCCAAGCCCTGCGCTGCCAGCATAGGCTTGCAACTGCCCGGCCCAGTCCCTGAGCGAACTGGTCTTGGCCGGCAGCACCACCGTTTGGCCCGCCACGCATTGACGATAAGCGCGTTGCAGGTCTTCCAGCAGGATTCGCCAGGACACCCCGTCGACCAACAGGTGATGGATCACCAGCAACAAGCGCTGGCACTCGCCCGGTTGCGTTACCAGCACCGCACGCACCAGGTCACCGCTGCCCAGGCACAGGCTGGCCTGGGCCTGGTCGCACAGTGCCTCCAGCGCCCGCGCATCGGCACATTCACGCTGCCACAACAGCGCGTGGCGCACGTGCGCTTCGCCGAAGCTGGCGCGCCAGCCCTGTTCGCTTTCGTCGAACTTCAGGCGCAAGCCGTCATGGTGCACCACCAACTGGTGCAGGGCGTGTTCCAGCCGGTCGGCATCCAGCAGCTGCAGGGCGTCCAGCAGCACCGACTGGTTCCAGTGATGGCGCTGGGGAATAGCCAGCGCGAAGAATTCGGCCTGGGCCGGCAGCAGGTGCAGCTCACCGCTGACCGGGCCCTGGTCGATCTGCTGCTGAGCGGCACCCCGCCGAGCGACACGCGCCAGGCCCTGCACCGTCTGCTGCTCGAAAACATCTTTGGGGCTGAAGGCGATGCCGGCCTGGCGGGCGCGCCCGACCACCTGGATGGAAACGATCGAATCGCCACCCAGTTCGAAGAAGTTGTCATCCAGCCCCACCTGCTCAAGCTTGAGCACGTCCTGCCAGATCGCGGCCAGCTGCTGCTCCAGTTCACTGCGCGGGGCAACATAGGCCTGGCGTGCCTGACTCATGTCCGGCAGCGGCAGCGCCTTGCGGTCTACCTTGCCGTTCGGCGTCAGCGGCAGACGCGCCATCAGCACCCAGTGCACAGGTACCATGTAGTCGGGCAGACGGGCTTTCAGGCTGGCTTTGAGCTGTTGCTTGAGCGCGTCGGCAGCCACAGCGTCATCCGCCACGCAATAGGCCACCAACTGCGGCCCGTTGGCGCCGGGCTGGGCCATCACCACCGCCTCGCGTACCTGATCGCTGTCGAGCAACGCGGCTTCGATCTCGCCCAGCTCGATCCGGAAGCCGCGGATCTTGACCTGGTGATCGACCCGGCCGACGTATTCCAGCACGCCGTCGGCACGGCGCCGGGCCAGGTCGCCAGTGCGGTACAGGCGCTCGCCGGGCGCCCCGCAAGGGTGCGGAATAAAGGCCTGGGCAGTACGCAGTGGGTCGCCGACATAGCCACGGCCCACGCCGGTTCCTGCCACGCACAGCTCTCCGGTGACGCCCAGCGGCGCCAGCTCCAGCGCGGCGTCCAGCACATACAGGCGGTTGTTGTCGGTCGGGCTGCCAATGGGCAGGTACACGCCTTGCGTGCTCGCCAGGTCGACGCGGAAGAACGCCACGTCATCGGAACATTCGGCCGGCCCATAGGCATTGACCAGCCCGACATCGGGATAGCGCTGCAACCATTGACGAGCGAGCTCCGGCGCCAGCGCTTCGCCAGTGGGCAGCATCCAGCGCAGCGACGGCACGGCAATGGCCGGGGCCTGGAACATACCCTGGATCAACGACGGCACACTCTCGAGCACACTGATGCGCTGCTCGCGCACCTGCTGCAGCAAGGCTTCGGGATCATGGGCCAGCTCGTTTGGCACAATCTGTACACAGCCACCAAACAGTGGCGCTGCAAGGAACTGCCACACGGAGATGTCGAAGCTCTGCGACGCAGTCTGGGCGATCACGTCGTCCGGCCCCAAGCCCAGGTAAGGCACCTTGCTCAGTTGGTTGTTGAGCATGCCCGCCTGCTCGACCATCACCCCTTTGGGCTGCCCAGTCGAGCCCGAGGTGTAGATCACGTACGCCAGGTGCTGCGGGCCACTGTAGCGCTGCGGATCGTGCTCGGCGCTGCCAGGCCGGTCGAGGGTTTCCAGCACCAGCAGCTGCGGCCGCCGTGCTTCGTCCAGTGCGTCCAGCAAGGCCTCGGCCTGCGCCTGGCACGCCTCGGTGCAGAGCAACACCGGGGTGCGGCTCAAGGCGACGATATGGCTCAGGCGTTGTTGTGGCAGGCCAGGGTCCAGTGGCAGGTAGCCGGCGGCGGCCTTGAAGGTGCCCACCATCATGCCCAGCAGCTCAAGGCTGCGCTGCGCCAGCAATGCCACTGGCTGGTCAGGCCCGACCCCCAGCGCAATCAGCCCATGGGCCACACGGTTGGCACGGCGGTTGAGCTCGCTGTAGCTGTACTGCCGGTCGCCGCAGCGCGCAACGACCGCCTGTGGGGTACGGGCCACCTGCGCTTCGAACAGCCCGGCATAACTTTGCTGCAGCGGGTAATCGGCAGCCGTCTGGTTGACGTGCTGCAACAGCCCTTCGCGGGTGGCAGGGGCTACCAGGCAGAACGTGCCCAGGCAGCTGTCCAGCGGCAAGCTCAGGCACTGTTGCAGCACATGCTGGAAGTTGTCCGCCAGCGCAGTCAGCGCCGGGCACTGCAGATGCTCCAGCGCATGGCTGTAGTGCAACTGCAAGGTCTGCCCTTGGCTGATCGACAAGGTCAGCGGGTAATGCGTCTGTTCGCGGCTGTAGACCTCGCCGAAGCTCAAGCCTGCCGGGGCACCCTGCTGCAGCGCCTCGGAAACGGGGTAGTTCTCGAAGACCAGGATGTTGTCGAACAGGGCCTCGCCGCCCTGCCCGCTCCAGCGCTGGATGTCGAACAGCGGGGTGTGTTCGAACTCGCGCATGGCCACGTTCTGCGCCTGCAGCTGCTGCAGGAATTGCGCGAACGGCAGCTGCGGGGCCGGGCTGGCAGTGACCGGCAAGGTGTTGATGAACAGGCCCACCTGCTGCTCGATGCCCTTGAGCGCCGCCGGGCGCCCGGCAACCGTGGCCCCGAACGTGACGCTGTCCTGCCCGGTATAGCGTTGCAGCAGCAACAGCCAGGCACCCTGCAGCAAGGTGTTGAGGGTGACCTTGTGTTGGCGCGCCAGTGCCACCAGCTGCCCGGTGGTGGCGGCATCGATCACCTGCACATGCTCGGCGTAGCCCTGCCCGGCTTCGGCCTGGGCCTCGTAGGCAATGGCCTGCGCCAGGCGGGTGGGCCCTTGCAGGTCGCGCAGGCAGTCTTTCCAGAACGCTTCACCGGCAGCGGCGTCCTGCCGGCCCAGCCAGCCGATGTAATCGCTGTAGCGGCTGGTGACCGGTGGCAATGCCGAGGGCTGCCCGTCGCCCAGCAGGGCGTACTGGTGCAGCACTTCGCCCAACAGCTGGGAGTTGCTCCAGCCATCCATGAGGATGTGATGGCTGGTATAGAGCAAGTGCTGCCGGGCCGGACCAGTGCGCACCAGCGCCAGGCGCAGCAACGGCGCCTGGCTGAGGTCGAAGCCCTGCTGGCGCTGGTCGAGCGCCAGTTGCTCGAGGGCAGCCTCAAGGCCTTCGCGCCCCTGCCAGTCGTGCACCACGAACGGCAGTTCAACGTGTTTGCGTACCACCTGCAGGGCCTGCTCGTGTTCCCAGTGGAACTGCGTGCGCAAGATATCGTGGCGCTGCAGTACAGCCTCCCAGGCACGGCGGAAACGCTCGACATCCAGGCCGTCGACATCGACGCGCATCTGGTTCACGTAGTCCCCCGCCTGCTGCTCGTACAAGGCGTGGAACAGCATGCCCTGCTGCATCGGCGCCAGCGGATAGAGGTCGGCGATCTCGGCCGCGGGCACTGGCAGTTGGTCCAGCTGGGCCTGCGACAGGCGCGCCAGCGGGAAGTCGGACGGCGTCACACCGCACACCCCCGGTGTGCAGCAGTGCTCGATCAACGCCTGCAATTCGCGGGTGTAATCTGCGGCCAGGCGCTCAAGGGTGGCGCTATCGAACAGCTCGCGACTGAACGTCCAGCCCAGGCTCAGCTCACCGCCGTACACTTGGCCATTGAGGCTCAACAGGTTGCCCAGCGGCGCCTGCGCGTCGTGATCGGCGCCCTTGTCTTCCTTGGCCGGCACGAACAGCGCTTCGGCCTGATCGAAGCTGCCATCGAACTGGCCCAGGTAGTTGAAGGTGATTTCCGGCAGCGGTGCATGGCCCAGTTGCTGGCGCGCCTCGGCGCTGCCCCATTGGCCCAGCACCCCGAAACCGATGCCGTTGTCGGGAATGCTGTGCAGGTGCTGCTTGACCTGCTTCAAGGTGTGGGAACGCTCGCTGGGCACCGCCAGCTTCAGCGGGAACACCGTGGTGAACCAGCCGAGCGTGCGGCTGAGGTCCAGGTCGTCGAACAGCGCTTCACGGCCATGACCTTCCAGCAGCACCGACACTTCGTCGCGCCCGGTCCAGCCTGCAATCACCCGCACCAAGGCTGCCAGCAGCAGGTCGTTGACCCGTGTGCGGTAGGCGGCCGGCGCCTCGCGCAGCAGCCGCTCGGTCCATGCCCGGTCCAGGCGGCTGTAAACCGTGTGGGCGTGGCACTGCTGATTGGCTGCGGCCAGGTCGCTGACCTGCCGACGTGGCAGTGCGGCGCGCCCCTGCAACTGCTCGCACCAGTAGCCAAGCTGGCCCTGCATGTGCGCTGCATGCCCCTGCAAGCGCTTGGCCCATGCCTGCATGGAATGGCTCTTGGCGGGCAGGTTCGGCTGGTTACCCGCAAGCACGGCAGCGTAGGCCTGTTGCAGGTCCTCCAGCAGGATGCGCCATGACACCCCATCCACCACCAGGTGATGAACGACCAACAGCAAGCGCTGGCTGCCGTCCGCCAGCGTTGCCAGCAAGGCACGCAGCAATGGCCCGTTTTCCAGGTCAAGGCTGCGCTGCGCCTGCTCTACCAAGCTTTGCAACGTACCTTCGTCGGCCACCGCGGCCTGCCATAGCAGCGCCGCCTGGGCGCACTGGGCAGGGCTGCGGTAGCGCGCCTTCCAGCTGTCATCGGCGGGCGCAAAGCTCAGGCGCAAGGCATCATGGTGCTCGACCAGGGCGTGCAGGGCCTGGTCCAGGTCAGCAGCGTTCAAAGGCTGCCGTGGTTCAAGCAGGATCGACTGGTTCCAGTGGTGACGTGCCGGAATCTCCTGGGCAAAGAACAGCTGGTGCACCGGTAGCAGCACCTGCTCGCCACTGAGCGGCCCCTGGTCGGCTTGCACCTCGCATGCGCCGACCTGGGCAACGCTGGCCAGTGCGGCCACGGTCTGATGCTCGAACAGATCACGGGCACTGAACAGCAGGCCATCCTGACGCGCCCGACTGACCAGCTGGATCGAGATGATCGAGTCGCCCCCGAGCTCGAAGAAGTTGTCACTCACGCCCACCTGCGGCAGCTTCAGCACGCGCTGCCACAACGCGGCAAGACGCTGCTCCAGGGCATTGCGTGGCGCCACGTAGGCCTGCTGCAGGGCGCTGAAGTCGGGTGCCGGCAGTGCTTTGCGGTCGAGCTTGCCGTTGGGCAGCAACGGCAGTTGCTCAAGCACCAGCCAGTGGGTCGGCAGCATGTAGTCCGGCAGGCTCTGGCGCAGCGCCGCCTTCAGCTGCTCGCGCTGCTCGGCCGGCCCGTGTGCGGCAATGCTATCGGCCAGCACCAGGTAAGCCGCCAGCTGCTTGCCGCTTGGGCCGTCGACGGCTACCACCACGGCCTCGCGCACCTCGGCGCAGGCCAGCAGGCACGCCTCGATTTCGCCCAGTTCGACACGGAAGCCGCGGATTTTTACCTGGTTATCGATCCGCCCCAGGTAATCGAACTGCCCGTCGGCGCGCAGGCGAACCTGGTCACCGGTGCGGTACAGGCGCGCACCCTCGGTGCCAAACGGGTCGGGCACGAAGCGCTCGGCCGTCAGCCCCGGGCGCCCCAGGTAGCCGCGGGCCAGGCCGGCACCGCCCAGGTACAGCTGCCCGGCCACGCCTGCTGGCAGCAGGCCCAGGGCGGCGTCCAGCACACACGCGCTGCGCTCGCCGACAGGCTGGCCGATCGGTGCATAGGCGCTGTCGCAATGATCCCCGGCGCGGGTACGCCAGACCATCGGCGTGACCACGGTCTCGGTGGGGCCATACCCATTGATCATCACCTGGGGTTGCAGGCTTTGCTGCACCCGCTCGTAAGTCGCCCGCGGCATGGCATCGCCGCCAAAGCTGTAAAGACGAACCGGTGGAGGGTTACCGGCATGCGCCGCATGCTCGGCCAGCTGTTGCAGGTAGGCCGGCGGGAATCCGGCCATGGTCACCCCATGCCGGCGTATCTCCTCGTAGGTGCGCTCGGGGCTCCACAGCTCATCGTCGCGCAGCAGCAGGCTGCCCCCCATGACCAGCGAAGTCAGCCAGCGTTCATGGGCACCGTCGAAGGCAAACGACAGGAAATGCAGCTCACGGTCCGCCGGGGTCATTTCGTACCATTGGCCAGTGGCCAGGCAGTGCATGACCAGCGGCCCGTGTGCGACCGCAACGCCTTTGGGCTGGCCGGTAGAACCGGAGGTATAGATCACGTAGGCCAGGTTCTGTGGGTTCAATGCCACGGTGGGCGCATGGTCGGCGCCCGGCTGCTCAACCCGTTGGTCGAGCAGCAGCGTACGCATGCCGGCCTGCACGTCCAGGCCCGGGAGCACCCGGCTGTGACTGAGCAACAGGTCGATGCCGCTGTCCTGCATCATGTAGGCCAGGCGCTCTGCCGGGTACTGAGGATCAAGCGGCAGGAACGCGCCACCGGCCTTGAGGATGCCCAGCAAACCGACAACCATGTCGAGCGAACGCTCCAGGGCGATGCCCACCAGCACGTCGGGGCCGACACCCAGCGCCCGCAGGCGGTGTGCCAGCTGGTTGGCCCGGGCCTCGAGCTGGCCGTAGCTCAGTTGCTGGTCGCCGACCAGCAACGCTACCGCTTGCGGTTGGCGCAGGGCCTGTTCGGCAATCAGCTGGTGGACCGCCGCCGGCGCGGCCGCGAGCCCCGCCTGTTGCCAGCCCTGCAACAGGGCCGCCTGCTCCTGCGGCGCCAGCAACGGTAGCTCGCCGACAGCCTGGCCTGGGTCGGCGGCCAGGCCGCGCAGCAAGTTGCACCAGTGCTCAGCCATGCGTTGCAGGGTAGCGGCTTCGAACAGCTCGGCAGCGTAGAGGAACGACACGTTGATCGCCGCGTCGGTCTCCAGCGTTTCCAGGGTCAGGTCGAATTGCGCGGTGCCACCCTGCAGGGTCATTTCCTCGGCATGCAAACCTGCCAGGCTGGTGCTGCCCACCTGCTGGCCGGCAATGCTGAGGTGGTTGTACATCACCTGGAACAGCGGGTTGCGGTCCAGCGAGCGTTGCGGGTTCAAGGCTTCGACCAGGCGGTCGAACGGCAGGTCCTGATGCGCCTGGCCGGCCAGCGCCGTGGCCTTGACCTGGCTGAGCAGCGCCGCGCCGCTCATGGCCGGGTCGACTTCGACGCGCATGACCAGGGTATTGACGAAAAAGCCCAGGACGTTTTCCAGCTCTTGCCGGCTACGGTTGCTCACCGGTATGCCGATGCGTACATCGGGCTGTTCGCAGTAGCGTTGCAACAACAGGGCAAAAGCCCCGAGGAACAGCTGGAACAGGGTCAGCTCATGCTCACGTGCCAACTGCCGCAAGCGCTGCGCCAGTTCGCTGTCCAGGGCGAACGCGACCCGCCCCAGGCGGTGGTCTTTCAGCGCGCTGCGCGGGTGGTCGATTGGCAGCTCCAGAATAGGCTGCTCGCTTCCCAGCTGCCCGCGCCAGTAGTCCAGTTGGCGCTGGAGCTCGCCCTGCTCAAGCCAGTGCTTGTGCCAGGCGGCGTAATCGGCGTACTGGATCGGCAGCTTGGCCAATGCCGGCGCTTCGCCCCGGTGCAAGGCCTGGTACAGGGCAACGAACTCACGCACCATCACGCTCATCGACCCCCCATCGGAAATGATGTGGTGCAAGGTGACCACCAGCAGCTGGTCCTGCTCGCCCAACTGCAGCACCCTGGCGCGCCACAACGGGCCGGTGCCCAGGTCGAACAGCCGCTGGGTCTCGGCCAATACCTGAGCCTGTATCTGTGCCAGCTCGGCCGTTGCCGGTAGTCGGTCCCAGGCCAGCGGTAATTCACCCGCAGGCTGAATGCGCTGCAGCAGCACGCCATCGCGCTCGACGAACGTCGTGCGGAAGGCTTCATGGCGCTCGCAAAGGGTCGCGAAGGCCTGGGTCAATGCGGCACGATCCAGTTCGCCGCGCAGGCGCACGACCATAGGTGTGTGGTAGGCGGTGCTGTGCGGCTGCATCTGCCAGAACAGCCATTGCCGCTGCTGGGCGTGCGACGCGACCAGGGGCTGGTCACGCGGCACCGCTGCGATCGGCTCGACGTGCTGCGCGCCAGCGCCCAGTACCTGTTCGGCAAAGCCCTGTAGCGAGTTGCTTTCGAAAAGGCTGCGCAACGGTACGTCACGCCCCAGGATGCGCCGGACCCGGGCGATGATCTGCGTCGCCAGCAGGGAATGCCCACCCAGGGCAAAGAAGTTGTCGTCAAGCCCTACCTGGGCGACGTTCAGCACGTCCTGCCAGATCAGCGCCAGCTGCTGCTGCAAGGTGGTCTGCGGGGCACGGTAGGCCTGTGCCGGGCCTTCGTCAGGCACCGGCAAGGCACGTAAATCGAGCTTGCCGTTGAGTGTCAGTGGCATGCCGGGCAATGCCATGAAGCGGCTCGGCAGCATGTAGTCCGGCAACTGCCTGGCCAGCGCCGCTTGTACGTCGGCAAGCACCTGCGGGGCGTCGGCCTGGCTGTCGGGCACCACGTAGGCGACGATTCGGGCCGCGCTGCCGGTGCCGTGGATAACGGCCACGGCGTCGTGCACACGGGGCTGGCGCTTGAGGGTGTCGGTGATTTCACCCAGTTCGATGCGGTAACCGCGAATCTTCACCTGATGGTCGACCCGCCCCAGGTAATCGACCTGGCCGTTCGCCAACTGCCGCGCCAGATCGCCGGTTCGGTACACGCGGCTACCGGCGGCCCCGAACGGGTTGGGCACGAAGCGTTCGGCGGTCATCGCCGCGCGGCGGTGATAGCCTCGCGCCACCCCTGCGCCGGCAAGATACAACTCGCCCTGGCAGCCGGTGCTCAGCGGTTGCAGCGAAGCGTCCAGCACATAAGCCTGCATGTTGGCCAACGGCCGCCCAAGCGGCGCACGCCCCGTCGCCGGTGGCGCCTCGACCGCATCAGCGAGCGCGCCCACGGTGGTTTCGGTTGGGCCGTAATGGTTGAACAGCGTGCAGTGCGGGGCCAGCTGCGCCAGTTGTGCCATCAGCCCGGCGGGGCAAGCCTCGCCGCCCAGCACCAGCGCACGCTGCGGCAGTGCCCGGGCCGGGTGCGGGCCATCGAGCAATGCCTGCAGGTGGGAAGGGACAATTTTCAGCACGTCCACGGCGTGTGCGTGCATGTAGGCGGCGAAACGCTCGGCGTCCAGGCTGATGTCCAGGGCAATCACATGCAGGCAGCTGCCGCTGCACAGTGCGCCGAACAGAGTGGTATGGCCAAGGTCGGCCGCCAGCGTGGAGACCACCGCCATGCTCGCAGCCTGGCCCAGCGCAAGGCGCTGCAAGGCCGCCTGCACGTAGTTGGCCAGGGCGCCATGGCTGATGGTGACACCCTTCGAACGCCCGGTAGAGCCCGAGGTATAGATGACATAGGCCAGGTTATCGGCATTCAGCTGTGCAGGCGGAGCCGTCGTACTGAAGCGCGCCAGCTCCTCTGCTGCCTGGTCGAGCACCAGGTAGCGCACTTGTGTGTCCTGCGGTAGACGGGGCAGCAGCGCCTGCTGGGTCAGCAGCAGTTGAACACCGCTGTCGTCGAGCATGTAGGCAAGCCGCTCTTGCGGGTATTCGGGGTCGAACGGCACATAGGCACCGCCGGCCTTGAGGATGGCCAGCAGGCCAACGATCATCTCCACCGACCGTTCGACTGCAATACCCACCCGTACTTCAGGCCCGACGCCCCACTCGATCAGTTGGTGTGCCAGCCGGTTGGCATCGGCATCGAGTTCGGCATAGCTCAGTTGCCGGTCGCCGAACACCAGTGCCGGGGCCTGCGGCTGCTGCGCCACCTGCGCGGCGAACAGCGCAAGTATGTTGTCGACGGCGAACTCGCTGGCGGCCGGTTGGCTGGCCTGCAGCAGCCGCTGCCGCTCGCCGGCACCCAGCAGCGGCAAATCGCCGATGGCCGCCAGCGGGTCGGCGGCCATGGCCTGCAACAGGTTCAGCCAATGGCTCGCCATACGTTCGATGGTGGCCGGGGCGAACAATTCGCGGGCATAGGTGAAGGCGGCCTGCACCTGGCCATCGCGCTCCACGGTATCGAGGGTGAGCTCGAACTGGACACTGCGCTCGTGACGCTCCAGCACGTGCAGCTCAAGGCCTGATTCGCTGCGTAAGGCGCCGATGTCGGCGACGTTCGCCTGATGGTTGTGCAACACCTGGAACAACGGCGTGTGGCTGAGGCTGCGCTCGACTTGCAGGCCTTCGACCAAACGCTCGAACGGCAAATCCTGGTGGCTCTGGGCCGCGCGGGTGGTTTCGCGGATATCGGCCAGCAATTGGGCGACGGACATCTGCGGGTCGAGCTCGGTGCGCAACACCTGGGTGTTGACGAATACGCCAATCAGCCCCTCGACTTCTTCGCGATTGCGGTTGGCGACCGGCACCCCGACACGGATGTCCTGCAGGCCACTGTAATGTTGCAAAAGCAGCTTGAAACCGGCCAACAGCACACTGAACAAGGTGACCCCTTGCTGACGCGCCAGGCCCGCCAGTCGCTCGCTCAGGCCCTGTGGCACCGCGATGGGCAGGCGCTGGCCCTGGCGGCTGGCATGCAGCGGGCGCGGGTAGTCGGCAGGCAACTGCAATACCGGGTGCTGGTCGCCCAGCTTGGCCTGCCAGTAAGCCAGCTGTCGCGCCTGCTCCCCGGCCTCCAGCCAACGCCGCTGCCACAGCGCATAGTCACTGTACTGGATCGGCAACTCAGGCAGCACCGGCACCTGCCCGCGAACCAAGGCGTCGTAGCCGTGGACGAATTCCTGGATGAGCACGTTCATCGACCAGCCGTCGGCGACGATATGGTGCAGCGTCAACAGCAGCACATGCTCCTGTGCCGCCAGCTTCAACAAGCGTACGCGAAACAGCGGGCCCTGCTGGAGGTCGAAGGGCAAACCGGCTTCGTCCCGCACCGCCTGCGCGACGGCGGCGTCGCGGGCTTCGGCGGCCAGCGCCTGAAGGTCGTGTTCTTCAATGACGATGGCCGCTGGCTGCACCACTTGCACCACGTCGTCACCCTGGGTCTGGAACACAGTACGCAGGGCCTGGTGACGCTGCAGTACCTGCTCGAACGCGCGCTGTACCGCCGAGGTGTCCAGCGCCCCTTTCAGCACCACCGCACTGGGCAGGTTGTAGGCGGCACCGTGTGGGTCCAGTTGCCACAGAAACCACATGCGCTGCTGGGCATAGGACAGTGCATGGCGATCGTCGACGGCGACGTCCGCAGGGATCGGGAATTGTGAAAAGTCGATACCCTCGCTGGCCAGGGTTTCGAGAAACAGCCGCCGCTTTTCCACCGGCAGCTCAATGAAACGGCGGGCGAGCTTCAGGGACTTCTCAACATTCATCGGGTTTCATCCGTGCACATGGGTTTCGAGTAACAACTCGGCTATCCCTACGAAACGGATGGAACACCGGGAAAATTAACCCGTCACGGCCACCGGCAAAGGCAGGCTCAGCGGGGGCCTGGGGGTTCGCCATGACAGACGGTTTTCCGGTTTGCCTGCCCTCGCGCGTCATAAGGGTACCGGCGGGATTTTCCTCATACCGCGAGGGATCGACGCGCAAGCCACCCAAACCACAAGGCACCGGCCCCTATGTCCAAAAAGTCACGCTCGAAACTCTGGTTCCTGGTTCACAGCTGGCTGGCCCTGCCCATCTGGTTCTTCGTGCTGATCGTCTGCTTCACCGGCACCCTGGCAGTGGTCAGCCAGGAACTGGTGTGGCTGGCCAAACCGGAGATACGCGCGGCGAAGCCGAGCGATGATGCGCCACTGCTGACTTACGACCAGGTGCTCAAGGCCCTGCGTGAAGCCCGCCCCGATCTGGATGTGCAATACATCATGCGCCCGGACGAGTCGCACTTCGCGCTGCAGGTGCAGGTGGTGCAACCGGACAACACCACCCAGAACCTCTACGTGAACCCCTATACAGGCAAGATCCAGGGCATCAGCCCTTCCTTCGACTTCCGCCAGTTCACTCGCGCCTTGCATGGCTGGTGGCTGGTACCTTTCGGCAACGGCTACCCGTGGGGGTGGTACCTGGTCTCGCTGCTGGGCTTGCCGATGCTTGCCTCGCTGGTCACCGGCCTGGTCGTCTACAAGCGCTTCTGGAAAGGCTTTCTGAAACCTACCCTGCGCTTTCGCCAAGGTGCCCGCATCTTCTGGGGTGACTTCCATCGCCTGAGCGGTATCTGGTCGATCTGGTTCATTGCCGTGATCGCGATCACCGGCACCTGGTTCCTGATCCAGGCGTTGCTGGCCGACAACCACATCTCGATCTCAAGCCGCGACGTCCCCGCCGTGGTGGCCCGCGAGGACGTACCGCTGCTGCAGGCTGGCGAAGCGCCCCGGCTGGTCAGCCTGGAGCATGCCATCGAAACGGTAAAGGCGCAGATCCCCGGCTTCGAGGCATCCTTCGTGCGCCTGCCCGGCAATGCCTATGACACCTTCAACATCCGTGGCCGCGGCTGGTACCCGCTGATGTTCCAGAGCGCCAGCATCAACCCGTACACAGGCGTGGTCGCCACCTCGCACACCCTGGATGATCGCACGTCGCTGGAGTTCGTCACCGAATCCATGCGCCCGTTGCACACAGGCGACTTCGGCGGGCTGTGGGTCAAGATGATCTGGTTCGTTTTTGGCCTGGTGCTGACCTTGATGGTGCTCAGCGGCCTGTTGATCTGGAGCAAGCGCACCGCACAGGCCACTGCAGCCGCACTGAAACGCAAGCCGCGCAGCGCACCAACGGCCAACGCCGCGCAAGACGCCCACCTGCCGGAGACCGCCCGATGAGCCGAGCCACCACCACCGACGCACCTTCGGCCTCACGCCGCCTGTGGCTGAAATGGCGCTTTCACCTGAACATCCTGCTGATACTCATCCCCTTGGGGTTCATGCCCAGGTATTTTGCCGACCAGGCGTTGTTCAAAGGTGAAGCCGGGCTGGGTGAGCGGGAGGCGGGTGTGGTCGCAGTGGGCCCATGGAGCCTGCGCCTGGCCGAATTCCGTGCGTCGGCGCCCCGCCAGGAAGGCCCGGCCGGGTATTTCAAGAGTTTCAGTGCGGCGCTGTGCAACCACTGTATCGGCGAAGTGAAGGCCACCTACCTGCGGGTGGGTAAGCCACGCAGCCTGCGCGCGGCCGGGAGCATCTTCTTCGGTTCACCCTACAGCATGGGCGCTTCCGTCCCGGTTCCGGCCAAGACCCGTCCCAACGCTGAATTGTGGATCACCATGGAAGGCTGGGATGGCAGCGTGCACCAGGCTTCGATTCCCCTCAGCCAGGCCTCGCCGGCGACAGTTGCCTGGCTGCAGGCGCAGGTTGGCAGCCGCTAGACAACCCGGCGGCGCCCCCTGATCGGGTCAAGCGTTGCCAGCGGCGCTTTCCTTGCCCGCGTCCGTGGGGGCGCTTTCAGTGGGCGTGAAGACCATCACTTCCAGTACATCGGAATGGAACTCACGGCGGTACAGGATCAATACCACGCCCACACTCACCACCATGAATAGCCAAGGGCTGATGAACCAGGTCAGCATGGCCATGCCGAAGTAATACGAGCGCAGGCCGAAGTTGAACTGGTTGGCGGCCAGTGACAGCACCCGCGCCGCGCGGGAGGCGAACGCCTTGCGCTCCAGCTCATTGACCAGCCGTTCGCCGATCATCGGCGCCGACCCCACCAGCACGGCGGCAAAGTTGTATTGGCGCATGCACCAGCTGAACGTGAAGAAGGCATAGACAAATACCATGGCCAGGCACAGCAGCTTGATCTCCGACATGCCCTGGGATGTTTGCTGAACCAGCGGCAGGTCGGCCAGCAACGACAGTGCCCGGTCGGAGGCACCGAGCACGGTGAGGATGCCAGCCAGAATGATCAGGGTGCTGGAGGCAAAGAACGAAGCGTTGCGCTCCAGGTTACCGATCACGCTGGCATCGGCGATGCGGTTGTCGCGCAGCAGCATGCGGCGCATCCAGTCTTCGCGGTACAAGTGCAGCACACTGGCCAGGCACGCGGTGTCGCGCCCCTTCCAGATCGCATAGCGGGTATAGCCACCCCAGCACAGGGCGAACCAGGCGATGGCCAGCAGGTTGTTGAGGTTGCTTTGGATGAAGTTCATGCAGGGTTACCGAAAGGGCCATGTGCCTAAAGGATAGGGACCGGATTTCGACGCTGGCAAGCGGCAAAAGGCACACCTGCACACTGAAAAATGCATTACCTGTTGCGAAGCGGCCGAAACAGGCAAACAGCAAAAAGCCCCGCATCCTTTCGGAGACGGGGCTCTCTTGTTTTCACCCTTGGCGGGCACCCTTCGGCTTGTGGCCGGTGCCGCCCTCAGGCTTCGACTTGTCCGGTCAGGCCAGCGCCTCGCGCGGCTTGCCGAGCATGCGGTCGCAGGCCACGGCACCCACCAGGGTCACCACCGAAGGTACCAGCCAGGCCATGCCGGCATCACTCAATGGCAGGTGCGCCATGAAGTCTGGCAACACGTGGGCAAGGCTGCTGCCCTTGATCGCATCGACCATGCCGAACAACAGCGACACCAGCATCACCGGTGCCAGGATGCGCGTTGGCGAGTTCCACAGGTCTTTCACGAAGCTCAGGCCAACCACCACGATGCACGGCGGATAGATGGCGGTGAGCACCGGGATCGAGAACATGATCAGCTTGGTCAGGCCAAGGTTGGAAATCAGCAGCGAGAAGCCGGCGAGGATCACCACCAGCGCGCGGTACGACAGCGGCAGGATCTGGCTGAAGTACTCGGCGCAGGCACAGGTCAGGCCAACCGCGGTCACCAGGCAGGCCAGCGCGATCAGCACGGCCAGGAAGCCGCTGCCCAGGGAGCCGAAGGTGTGCTGTACGTAGGCATGCAGCACCGCCGCACCGTTGGTGGCGTCCGCCGCGATGTCGTGGCTGGTGGCACCCAGGCGGAACAGGCTGATGTAAACCAGGGCCAGGCCGACACCGGCGATCAGGCCGGCGATGATGGCGTAGCGGGTAATCAGCCTCGGCGACTCGACACCGCGCGAGCGAATGGCATTGACAATGACGATACCGAACACCAGGGCACCCAGGGTATCCATGGTCAGGTAGCCATCGGAGAAGCCCTTGGAGAACGCAGCGGCGGCATAGGCAGGCTGGGCGTCACCGATGGTACCGGCGGGCAAGGCGAAGGCAGCGATGCCCAGTACGGCCAGGGCAATGATCTTCAACGGTGCCAGGAAGCGGCCCACGGTGTCGAGCAACTTGCCAGGGTACATGGACACGGCCAGCACGACGATGAAGTACACCAGGCTGTAGATGAACAGCGCCAGCGGGCTTTCACCGGTCAGCGGTGCAACGCCCACTTCGAACGACACGGTCGCGGTACGCGGGGTGGCGAACAGTGGGCCTACCGACAGGTAGCACACAGCAGCCAGCAAGCCACCGAAGAACTTGCCGATCGGGCTGCTCAGGGCATCCATGCCGCCACCGACCTTGGCCAGGGCGACCACGGTGATGACCGGCAGGCCGACGGCAGTCACCAGGAAGCCCAGTGCAGCCATCCATACATGCGGGCCAGACTGCAGACCGACGATAGGCGGGAAGATGATATTGCCTGCACCCACGAAAAGCGCAAACGTCATAAAGCCAAGCGCCAGGATATCCTGGCCTTTGAGAACTTTCATTTAAGGTAGTACCACACTGCTGAAATCGGGATTCGAGAGGGGATTTCCCTTTGGGTAAGGGGAAATGCTGCCCGGCTTGATAGGCCAGACCCGTTTAGCGTGTCGTTCCCTTTTGGGGTACGGGCACAGAGTGAACGCGTAATGTAACTGTTTTGTCAGTCAAACGCACTGGCACAGTGCTGCTTGTCCGATGTGCGTACATGTTTGTCGTCTGCGCGACCGAGGACAGCAGGCATTATCCTCGGATTGAAACATTCGTCTGCGTGAAAATTCCTATTAAACCTGTCGAAGAATCTCTATCGCCAGCACCGGCCTCTTCGCGGGTAAACCCGCTCCTACGAACCCCACATACGACAAAGGCCACCCGAAGGTGGCCTCTGTGCGCGTGGGGGGTGTAGCAGTATTACTTCTTGGCTTCCCAGCCAGTCAGCTCGGCCAGGGCCTTGCCGATGTCAGCCAGCGAACGCACGGTTTTCACACCCGCGTCCTGCAGGGCGGCGAACTTCTCGTCCGCAGTACCCTTGCCACCGGAGATGATGGCGCCAGCGTGGCCCATGCGCTTGCCCGCAGGTGCGGTAACACCGGCGATGTAGGAAACGACAGGCTTGGTGACGTGGGCCTTGATGTAGGCCGCGGCTTCTTCTTCAGCCGAACCGCCGATCTCACCGATCATCACGATCGCTTCGGTCTTCGGGTCTTCCTGGAACAGCTTCAGGATGTCGATGAAGTTGGAGCCCGGGATCGGGTCACCGCCGATGCCGACGCAGGTCGACTGGCCGAAGCCGGCGTCGGTGGTCTGCTTCACAGCTTCGTAGGTCAGGGTGCCGGAACGCGAAACGATACCGACCTTGCCTGGCAAGTGGATGTGGCCTGGCATGATGCCGATCTTGCACTCGCCCGGGGTGATGACACCTGGGCAGTTAGGGCCGATCAGGGTCACGCCCAGCTCGTCGCACTTGACCTTGGCATCCAGCATGTCCAGGGTAGGAATGCCTTCGGTGATGCAGACGATCAGCTTGATGCCGCCAAAGGCAGCTTCCAGGATCGAGTCTTTGCAGAACGGAGCCGGTACGTAGATGACCGAAGCGTCAGCGCCGGTAGCTTCCACGGCTTCCTTGACGGTGTTGAACACCGGCAGGCCCAGGTGGGTGGTGCCACCCTTGCCTGGGGTTACGCCGCCGACCATCTTGGTGCCGTAGGCAATGGCCTGTTCGGAGTGGAAAGTACCCTGCGAGCCGGTGAAGCCCTGGCAGATGACTTTGGTATCTTTATTGATCAGGACGCTCATTACTTGCCCTCCGCAGCTTTGACAACTTGTTGAGCAGCGTCGGTCAGGCTGGTTGCCGCAATGATGTTCAAACCGCTTTCTGCCAGTACTTTAGCGCCCAGTTCGGCGTTGTTGCCTTCGAGGCGAACGACGACCGGAACTTTAACGCCGACTTCTTTCACTGCACCAATGATGCCTTCGGCAATCATGTCGCAGCGAACGATGCCGCCGAAGATGTTGACCAGAACGGCCGCGACATTGCTGTCGGACAGAATGATCTTGAACGCTTCGGTAACGCGCTCTTTGGTAGCACCACCGCCAACGTCGAGGAAGTTGGCCGGCTTGCCGCCGTGCAGGTTGACGATGTCCATGGTACCCATGGCCAGGCCGGCACCGTTGACCATGCAGCCGATGTTGCCTTCAAGGGCAACGTAGTTCAGTTCGAACTTGGCAGCGTGGGCTTCACGGGCGTCGTCCTGCGACGGGTCGTGGAAGGTTTTCAGCTTCGGCTGACGGTACATGGCGTTGGCGTCGATGTTGATCTTGGCATCGAGGCAGTGCAGGTCGCCATCGGCCTTGATCACCAGCGGGTTCACTTCCAGCAGCGCCAGGTCATGATCCTTGAACAGCTTGGCCAGGCCAACGAAGATCTTGGCAAACTGTTGAACTTGCTTGCCTTCCAGGCCCAGCTGGAAAGCCAGCTCGCGACCCTGGAACGGCTGAGCGCCGACCAGTGGGTCGATGGTGGCCTTGAGGATTTTCTCAGGCGTTTCGTGAGCGACTTTCTCGATGTCCACGCCACCTTCGGTGGAAGCCATGAACACGATACGGCGGCTCGAACGATCGACTACAGCGCCCAGGTACAGCTCTTTGGCGATGTCAGTGCAGGATTCGACCAGAATCTTGGAGACGGGTTGACCGTTGGCATCGGTCTGGTAGGTAACCAGATTCTTGCCCAACCACTGTGCAGCGAACGCCTTGGCGTCTTCCTTGCTGCGAACCAGCTTTACGCCGCCCGCTTTACCGCGACCACCCGCGTGAACCTGGGCTTTTACAACCCACTCGTTCCCGCCGATCTTGTCGCAGGCTTCTGCAGCTTGCTCAGGGGTGTCGACTGCGAAACCCTTGGAAACTGGCAGGCCGTATTCAGCGAACAGCTGCTTACCCTGATACTCGTGAAGATTCATGCTTTTTACCGTCTTCGTTAGGTACTGCGCTTCGGCGCTGCGCCATCAGTGGCGCCGCACCACCTGTGACCGTTGACCCCGGGTTTCCCGTGTGATCCGGTCCGGCGGACTTTCCGCGGTGAGTCATGCACGCAAGACTCACGACGGGCAGCCCGCCGTGGTTTCTTATAATTAACGCTTCTTACGGTTGGCCACGTGAATGGCGCCGCCATTCACCGCCAGCGCTGCTTCATGCAACGCTTCGGACAGGGTTGGATGGCTGAAGACCATCATGCCCAGATCCTCGGCACTGGTGCCGAATTCCATTGCGATTGCGCCCTGCTGCACCAGTTCGGCAGCCGATGGGCCAATCACGTGAACACCCAGAACGCGGTCGGTCTTGGCATCGGCGATGACCTTGACGAAACCACCGGTGTCGTTGGCAGCCATCGCACGGCCGCTGGCCGCGAACGGGAAGGTGCCCACGTTAACCTCAACGCCCTCGGCCTTCAAGGCCTGTTCGGTCTTGCCGACCCACGCGATTTCCGGGTGGGTGTAGATGACCGATGGGATCAGGTCGTAGTTCATCTGGGCCTTGTGGCCCTTGATGCGCTCAACGACCATGATGCCCTCTTCCGAAGCCTTGTGGGCCAGCATCATGCCGCGTACCACGTCACCGATGGCGTACACGCCCGGAACGCTGGTGGCGCAGTAATCGTCGACGAAGATGTAGCCACGCTCGTCGATGGTCACGCCGCTGTCGGCAGCCAGCAGATCGGTAGTCACCGGGCGACGGCCGACGGCAACAATCAGCTTGTCGAAGGTGATCTTCTGCTCGCCTTCGGCGTTGGTGTAGGTCACTTCGACTTCATTGCCGTTGACTTTCGAGCCGGTGACGCGAGCGCCCAGCTTGATGTCCAGGCCTTGCTTGGTCAGGGTCTTCTGGGCTTCTTTCGACACGGCGGTGTCGGCAGCCATCAGGAAGGTGTCCAGGGCTTCCAGGACGGTCACTTCAGCACCCAGGCGAGCCCATACCGAGCCCAGCTCCAGGCCGATCACGCCTGCACCGATAACGCCCAGGCGCTTCGGTACGGCCTGGAATTCCAGGGCGCCGGTGGAGTCGACGATGACGTTCTGGTCGACCGGGGCCGGCGGAATGTCGATCGGGCGCGAGCCGGAAGCCAGGATCACGTTCTCGGCTTCGATGATTTCAGTGGTGCCGTCAGCTTTGGTAACTTCGACTTTCTTGCCGGCCAGCAGCTTGCCGTGGCCCTGGATCGAAGTGACGCCGTTGGCCTTGAACAGGGTGGCAACGCCACCGGTCAGGTTCTTGACGATGCCCGCCTTGCGGCCAACCATCGCGGCCACGTCCATCTTCACTTCGCCAGTGGAGATACCGTGGACGTTGAAGCTCTCTTTGGCTTCCTTGTATTTCCAGGAGCTGTCCAGCAGCGCCTTGGATGGAATGCAACCTACGTTCAGGCAGGTGCCGCCCAGGGCCAGCTTGCCCTCGGCGTCGGTGTACTTCTCGATACAGGCAGTCTTCAGACCAAGTTGTGCGGCCTTGATGGCAGCCACATAGCCGCCTGGGCCTGCACCGATTACCACTACGTCGAATTTCTGGGTCATAAAAGATTCCTTATCAGCTACAAGCTACAAGCCGCGAACCGCGCGGCATGGCTTCTCGCGAAGCCAGGCCCGGCACGGTACGCAGCCAGAGGGTTAGATGTCCAGCAGCAGGCGAGACGGATCTTCCAGCAGGTTCTTGATAGTGACCAGGAAGGTTACCGCTTCCTTGCCGTCGATCAGGCGGTGATCGTACGACAGCGCCAGGTACATCATCGGGCGAATCACGACCTGGCCATTGATGGCCATCGGGCGCTGGATGATGTTGTGCATGCCGAGAATGGCAGCCTGCGGCGGGTTGACGATCGGGGTCGACATCATCGAACCGAAGGTGCCACCGTTGGTGATGGTGAAGGTACCACCGGTCATCTCTTCGATGGACAGTTTGCCGTCACGGGCCTTCTTGCCGAAGGTAGCGATGCCGTTCTCGATTTCAGCCAGGCTCATCGACTCGGCGTTACGCAGCACCGGCACCACCAGGCCACGGTCGCTGGACACGGCAACACCGACGTCGGCGAAGCCGTGGTAGACGATGTCGTTGCCGTCGATCGAGGCGTTGACAGCCGGGAAGCGTTTCAGCGCTTCGGTAGCAGCCTTGACGAAGAACGACATGAAGCCCAGGCGCACGCCATTGTGGGTCTTCTCGAACAGGTCCTTGTACTTCGAACGCAGGGCCATGACTTCGGTCATGTCCACTTCGTTGAAGGTGGTCAGCATCGCCATGTTCGACTGGGCTTCGACCAGACGCTCGGCGATCTTGGCACGCAGGCGGGTCATCGGCACGCGCTTCTCGGTACGGTCGCCAGCGGCGACGACAACCGGGGCAGCGGCAGCAGCGGCAGGCTTGGCAGCCGGTGCAGCGGCAGGAGCCGACTTCTTGTTGGCAACAGCAGCAACCACGTCTTCCTTGGTGACGCGACCGCCTTTACCGGTGCCTGCCACGGTAGCCAGGTCGATGCCGTTTTCTTCAGCCAGCTTGCGCGCAGCCGGGGCAGCGATCGGGTCATCTTCGCCGGCGTCAGCGCTGGCAGCGGCCGGAGCCGCTGCTGGTGCGGCGGCCGCGGCAGGCGCGGCGGCAGCACCGCCTTCAACGATCGAACCCAGCAATTCGTCGGACAGGACGGTGTCGCCCTCGCCCTTGACGATGTCGCCCAGCACGCCATCGGCAGTCGCCAGTACTTCCAGGACAACCTTGTCAGTCTCGATGTCGACGATCAGCTCGTCACGCTTGACGGCTTCGCCCGGCTTCTTGTGCCAGGTGGCAACGGTGCCATCGGCAACCGATTCCGGGAAGGTTGGGGCTTTGATCTCGATAGCCATTATCTGTGTTTCCTTAAATTCGGTTTCAGGTGCGCGAAGGCGTTAGACAGTGAAGGCGTCTTGCAGCAGTTTTTCCTGCTGTTCGGCGTGCTTCGAAGCGTAACCACAGGCTGGCGCGGCAGAAGCGTCGCGACCGGC
This sequence comes from Pseudomonas sp. USTB-Z, assembly GCF_019691255.1. Taxonomy (NCBI): domain Bacteria; kingdom Pseudomonadati; phylum Pseudomonadota; class Gammaproteobacteria; order Pseudomonadales; family Pseudomonadaceae; genus Pseudomonas; species Pseudomonas sp. USTB-Z. The sequence continues at coordinate 39,118 of NZ_JAECZP010000032.1, read as the reverse complement.
GTATTCCAGGACCAGTGCCTTGTTGTGGCGGCCCAGGATACGGCGCATGTGGTGCTGGCTGCTGTACCAGGCACCCTGGTTCATCGGCTCTTCCTGACACCAGACCGCATGCTTGAGGTTGGTGTAAGGGGCGAGGATTTCGACCAGATCGTCCTCAGGGAACGGATACAGCTGCTCGATACGCAGGATGGCGATGTCTTCGCGGCCTTCGGCACGGCGTTTTTCCAGCAGGTCGTAGTAGACCTTGCCGCTGCACAGCACCAGACGCTCGACCTTGGCCGGATCGATTGCGTCGATTTCCGGGATCACGGTCTGGAACGAGCCTTCTGCCAGGTCTTCCAGGGTCGAGATGGCCAGCTTGTGGCGCAGCAGCGACTTCGGCGTCAGGACGACCAGCGGCTTGCGCAGCGGGCGAATGACCTGGCGACGCAGCAGGTGGTAAATCTGTGCCGGCGTCGTCGGTACGCAGACCTGGATGTTGTGCTCGGCGCACAGCTGCAGGTAACGCTCCAGACGCGCGGAGGAGTGCTCCGGCCCCTGCCCTTCATAGCCGTGTGGCAGCAGCATGGTCAGGCCACACAGGCGGCCCCACTTGTGCTCACCACTGGTGATGAACTGGTCGATCACCACTTGCGCACCGTTGGCGAAGTCGCCGAACTGGGCTTCCCAGATCACCAGCGCGTTCGGCATGGTGGTGGAGTAGCCGTATTCGAAGGCCAGTACCGCTTCCTCGGACAGGAACGAATCGTACAGATCGAAACGTGGCTGGCCAGGGAACAGGTTCTGCAACGGAATGTAGGTGCTGGCGTCCTTCTGGTTGTGCAGCACCGCGTGACGGTGCGAGAAGGTGCCACGGCCGATGTCCTGGCCGGTCATGCGGATCGGGTGACCTTCGAACTGCAGGGTGGCGTAAGCCATGGTCTCTGCATAACCCCAGTTGATCGGCAAGCCACCGGCCTGCATCTTCTGACGGTCTTCGTAGATCTTCGACACCTGACGCTGGACCACGAAACCTTCCGGCAGCTCGAGCAGCTTGGCCGACAGATCCTGCAGGGTCTTGAGGTCGAAACGGGTGTCGTGACGCGCGGTCCAGGCATGGCCCAGGTACGGACGCCAGTCGACGAACAGCTCGCGGTTCGGCTCCTTGACCAGGCTTTTCACCACGTGCAGGCCATTGTCCAGCGCGTTGCGGTACTCGTCGATCTTGGCCTGAGCGCGCTCGGCGTCGATGCGACCGGCCTGGATCAGCTGCTCGGCATACAGCTCACGGGTAGTGCGCTGCTTGCTGATTTGCTGGTACATCAGCGGCTGGGTGCCGTTCGGCTCGTCAGCCTCGTTGTGGCCACGGCGACGGTAGCAGACCAGGTCGATGACCACGTCACGCTTGAACTGCATGCGGTAGTCGATGGCCAGCTGGGTGACGAACAGCACGGCTTCCGGGTCATCGCCGTTCACGTGCAGGATCGGTGCCTGGATCATCTTGGCAACGTCGGTCGCGTACTCGGTGGAGCGCGCATCCAGTGGGTTGCTGATGGTGAAACCAACCTGGTTGTTGATCACGATGTGCACGGTACCGCCGGTCTTGAAACCGCGGGTCTGCGACATCTGGAAGGTTTCCATGACCACGCCCTGGCCAGCGAACGCAGCGTCGCCGTGGATCGAGATCGGCAGCACCTTGTCGCCAATGGTGTCGTTGCGGCGGTCCTGACGGGCGCGCACCGAACCCTCGACCACCGGCGAAACGATTTCCAGGTGGGACGGGTTGAACGCCATGGCCAGGTGCACTTCGCCACCCGGGGTCATCACGTTCGAGGAGAAGCCCTGGTGATACTTCACGTCACCGGAGCCCAGCTCGTTCATCTTCTTGCCTTCGAACTCGTCGAACAGCTCGCGCGGGTTCTTGCCGAAGGTGTTCACCAGCACGTTCAGGCGGCCACGGTGGGCCATGCCGATCACGACCTCCTTGGCGCCGTAAGAGCCGGAACGCTGGATCATTTCATCCAGCATCGGAATCAGGCTCTCGCCGCCTTCAAGGCCGAAACGCTTGGTGCCCGGGTACTTGGTGCCCAGGTACTTTTCCAGGCCCTCACCGGCGGTCACGCGCTCGAGCAGGTGGGCCTGCACGTCAGCGGAAAACTCCGGACGGCCGCGCACGCTTTCCAGGCGCTGCTGGAACCAGCTGCGCTGCTCGGAATCGACGATGTGGGTGAATTCGGCGCCAATGGTGCGACAATATGTCTTCTGGAGTGCATCGAAGATGTCGCGTAGGCTCGCCTCCTCTTTGCCGATGAACAGGTCGCCGGCACGGAAGGTCGTATCAAGATCGGCATTGGTCAAGCCGTAGTGATTGATCGACAGGTCTACGGGCGCAGGGCGCTGCCACAACCCCAACGGGTCGAGCTTGGCAGCCTGATGGCCGCGCATACGATAGGCCTGGATCAGTCGCAGAACTTCAACCTGCTTCTTCTCGTGTTCACTGCTCACGCTCCCGGCGGAAACCGGTTGAGCGCGGCGCTGGTTCTTTGCCAGCAGTACGAAATGGTCGCGGATTGTCGAGTGCGATACATCAGTAGCGGTGCTGCCGTCGGCTGGCAACTTCTGGAAGTAAGTGCGCCACTCTTCTGGCACAGCGTTAGGGTCGTGCAGGTAGAGCTCGTAGAGCTCTTCCACATATGCAGCGTTACCACCTGAAAGGTGGGCGCTATCCCACATGCGCTGCATCACGCTTTCTTGCATGCTTGGTCACCCTCGATTAGGGGACTGATCGGCGAGAGCCACAGCAAACCTGGAAAAGTCCGAAAACAGCGACTGAACCACGCCACCTGGATCCTGCTGATTTTCCGGGTACCAGCCCGGAAAGCCCCTGCTGGTCTCATATCTTCATAGGTAATGAACGCGGGCTTTGTGGGCCCTTGTTCGGGTTTTACCTCAGTGCGGGCTCACCACCCGCACCTCGGCTTACTGCAGGTACAACGCTTTGTATCAGGTGCCGCTTTGCAGCAGCATGTTACGTACGTGACCGATTGCCTTGGTCGGGTTCAGACCTTTCGGGCAAACGTTTACGCAGTTCATGATCCCGCGGCAGCGGAATACGCTGAACGGGTCATCCAGGGACGCCAGGCGCTCCTGAGTCTTGGTATCGCGGCTGTCGGCAAGGAAGCGGTAGGCTTGCAGCAAGGCTGCCGGGCCCAGGAACTTGTCCGGGTTCCACCAGAACGACGGGCAGGAAGTCGAGCAGCACGCGCACAGGATGCACTCGTACAGGCCGTCCAGCTTGTCACGGTCTTCCGGCGACTGCAGGCGCTCGATGGCCGGGGCCGGGGTGTCGTTCTGCAGGAACGGCTTCACCTTCTCGTACTGCTTGTAGAAGATGCTCATATCGACCACCAGGTCACGAATGACCGGCAGGCCTGGCAGAGGACGCAGAACCAGCTTGCCGCCCTTCACGACCGCCGACAGCGGGGTGATGCAGGCCAGGCCGTTCTTGCCGTTCATGTTCATGCCATCGGAACCGCAAACGCCTTCACGGCAGGAGCGACGGTACGAGAAACCCTCGTCCTTTTCCTTGATCAGTGCCAATACATCCAGCACCATCAGGTCCTTGCCGCCGGTATCGACGTCGAACGACTCCATTTTTGGCGCCGAGTCGGTGTCCGGGTTGTAACGATAAACTTCGACTTTCAACATAGCAGCCACCCTTAGTAAGTCCGGACTTTTGGTTCGAAGGCTGGAACAGTCTTCGGCGCAAAGTTGACGCCGCGCTTGGCAACGCGCTTCTCACCCGGGTAGTACAGGGTGTGGCACAGCCAGTTTTCGTCGTCACGGTCTTCGAAGTCTTCACGGGCGTGAGCGCCGCGGGACTCTTTACGGGCTTCCGCCGCGATGGCGGTAGCTTCGGCAACTTCCAGCAGGTTCTGCAGCTCCAGCGCTTCGATACGCGCGGTGTTGAAGGCCTGGGACTTGTCGTTGATCTTGACGTTGGCGATACGGTCACGCAGACCGGCCAGTTGCTCGATACCCTTCTGCATGTATTCGCCAGTACGGAATACACCGAAGTAGTTCTGCATGCAGCTCTGCAGCTCGCGCTTCAGGCTGGCAACGTCTTCACCGCTGGTACGCTCGTTGAGCTTGTTCAGGCGGTTCAGGGCAACATCGACGTCGGTGTCGCTGGCGTCGCGGTATTCCACGCCCTCGCTCAGCGCCTTCTCCAGGTGCAGGCCGGCAGCACGGCCGAACACCACCAGGTCGAGCAGCGAGTTGCCGCCCAGGCGGTTGGCACCGTGAACCGATACGCACGCCACTTCACCTACGGCGAACAGGCCCGGGATGATGTGATCCTGACCGTCGGCGTCCATGGTGATGGCCTGGCCATGGATGTTGGTGGCAACGCCGCCCATCATGTAGTGGCAGGTTGGAACCACCGGCACCGGCGCGACCACAGGGTCGACGTGGGCGAAGGTCTTGGACAGTTCGCAGATACCTGGCAGGCGGCTGTGCAGCACTTCCTCGCCCAGGTGGTCCAGCTTCAGCAGTACGTGGTCCTTGTTCGGGCCCACGCCGTTGCCGGCGATGATTTCCTTGACCATGGAACGGGCAACCACGTCGCGGCCGGCCAGGTCTTTGGCGTTCGGCGCGTAACGCTCCATGAAGCGCTCGCCGTGGGCGTTGATCAGGTAGCCACCTTCACCGCGGCAACCTTCGGTGACCAGTACACCGGCGCCGGCGATACCGGTCGGGTGGAACTGCCACATCTCGATGTCCTGCACCGGCACGCCTGCACGCAGGGCCATGCCGATACCGTCACCGGTATTGATCAGGGCGTTGGTGGTGGACGCGTAGATACGGCCTGCACCGCCAGTGGCCAGTACGGTGGCCTTGGACTTGATGTACAGGGTTTCGCCGGTTTCGATGCAGATGGCGATCACACCCACGAATGCGCCGTCCTGGTTCTTCACCAGGTCAACTGCGTAGTACTCGTTGAGGAACGTGGTGCCCGCTTTCAGGTTGCCCTGGTACAGGGTGTGCAGCAGCGCGTGACCGGTACGGTCCGAAGCGGCACAGGTACGGGCGGCCTGGCCACCTTTACCGAAGTCCTTGGACTGACCACCGAACGGGCGCTGATAGATGCGGCCGGTTTCAGTGCGCGAGAACGGCAGACCCATGTGGTCCAGTTCGAAGACCGCAGCCGGGCCTTCCTGACACATGTATTCGATAGCGTCCTGGTCACCGATGTAGTCGGAACCCTTGACGGTATCGTACATGTGCCAGCGCCAGTCGTCGTTCGGGTCGGCCGAAGCGATGGCGCAAGTGATGCCGCCCTGGGCGGATACGGTGTGCGAACGGGTCGGGAAGACCTTGGTGACTACGGCAGTCTTGTGGCCGCCTTGAGCCAGTTGCAGCGCTGCGCGCATGCCGGCGCCGCCGCCACCGATGATGATGGCGTCGAAGGAAATGGTTGGAATGCTAGCCATGGATCAGATACCCCAGAGAATCTGCACACCCCAGACGAAGTAAGCGAACATCGCAACGCCGCATACCGCCTGGAACAGGAAACGAATCGCAGTTGCCGACTTGCCGAACGACATAGGCGTCAGGTAGTCGGTTGCAATGGTCCACATGCCGACCCAGGCGTGAGCGCCCAGGGCAACGAGGGCCAGCAGACTGAAGATCCGCATCGCGTTGTTGGAGAACAGACCATGCCACTGGGTGTAGTCGATGCCTGGGTGGGCGACCACGTAGCCGATCAGGAAGAGGAAGTAAGCCGCGAGAACGACCGCAGAAACGCGCTGCGCCATCCAGTCATAGAGGCCCGAACGCGACAGGTTCGTGACATTGGTTACCATACCCAAACTCCCACCAGAACGATCAGCACCACGGAGATGACGATCACGATTTTCGAGCCCAGCTTGCCGCCTTCCAGCGTCTCACCGATACCCATGTCCATGATCAGGTGACGAACACCTGCCACGAGGTGATAAAGCAGGGCGGACAGCAGACCCCAGGTCACGAACTTGGCCAGCGGGCTGGTCAGACACGCCTTCACCTCACCGAAGCCTTCCTCGGAACCCAGCGACTTGCCCAGTGCATAAAGCATGATGGCAAGGCCGATGAACAGGATGACGCCGGAGATACGGTGCAGGATGGACGTGTACGCAGTGACGGGGAGCTTGATGGTCCTTAGGTCTAGGTTTACAGGTCGTTGGCTTTTCACGGCTTTTTTCACACTGAAGAGCCCCTAGCGAATCAGGGCAAAGTTGTTGGTAAGTGTACTGGTCAGGTACCCACCACCCAGGGAACGGCGACCCCCAGCAGTTCGGGCTTGCAAGCCCCTGGCGGTCGGGTGCCGAGTATAGACAGTTAGGCTGCTTATGACAACGTGACGGGGTAGCCCAAATAGCGCATTGCCTTTAATGAACAAAAGGCGTAAATGGGCGAGAATTTCGGGAAAAATCAGGCTTGAATGCCTGATTCAACAAGCCTTTAGGCAAATTGACATCTGAATTTATCCCTCTATAGTGGTGCGGGCCCTGCGTGGGGGGTCTGTCTGATGATTTCAAGCATTAATAGGAGGCCACATGGCTGACAAAAAAGCGCAGTTGGTCATCGAGGGCGCTGCCCCCGTCGAGCTGCCCATTTTAACCGGCACCGTTGGTCCTGATGTAATCGACGTCCGCGGGTTAGGGGCCACTGGTCACTTCACCTTCGACCCAGGTTTCATGGCGACTGCCTCGTGCGAGTCGAAGATCACCTATATTGACGGCGACAAAGGTATCCTGCTGCACCGCGGCTACCCGATCGAGCAACTCGCCGAACAGTCCGACTACCTCGAAACCTGCTACCTGCTGCTCAACGGCGAACTGCCGAATGCCGAGCAAAAGGCCCAGTTCGTCAGCACCGTGAAGAACCACACCATGGTTCACGAGCAGTTGAAGTCCTTCTTCAACGGCTTCCGCCGCGACGCTCACCCGATGGCGGTGATGTGCGGCGTGGTCGGCGCACTGTCGGCGTTCTATCACGACTCCCTGGACATCAATAACCCGCAACACCGCGAAATCTCCGCGGTGCGCCTGGTCGCCAAGATGCCGACCCTGGCTGCGATGGTTTACAAGTACTCCATGGGCCAGCCGATGATGTATCCGCGCAACGACCTGTCGTACGCGGAAAACTTCCTGCACATGATGTTCAACACCCCGTGCGAGATCAAACCGATCAGCCCGGTGCTGGCCAAGGCAATGGACCGGATCTTCATCCTCCACGCCGACCACGAGCAGAACGCCTCCACCTCCACCGTTCGTCTGGCCGGCTCGTCGGGTGCTAACCCGTTCGCCTGTATCGCCGCCGGTATCGCCGCACTGTGGGGCCCGGCCCACGGCGGTGCGAACGAAGCCGTACTGACCATGCTGGATGAAATCGGCGATGTTTCGAACATCGACAAATTCATCGCCAAGGCCAAGGACAAGAACGACCCGTTCAAGCTGATGGGCTTCGGTCACCGCGTGTACAAGAACCGCGACCCGCGCGCCACCGTGATGAAGCAGACCTGCGACGAAGTCCTGCGCGAGCTGGGCATCAAGAACGACCCGCAGCTGGAACTGGCCATGCGCCTGGAAGAGATCGCCCTGACCGATCCTTACTTCATCGAGCGTTCGCTGTACCCGAACGTCGACTTCTACTCGGGGATCATCCTCAAGGCGATCGGCATTCCGACCAGCATGTTCACCGTGATCTTCGCCCTGGCACGTACCGTGGGCTGGATCTCGCACTGGAAAGAAATGCTCTCCAGCCCGTACAAGATCGGCCGTCCGCGCCAGCTGTACACCGGTGAGCAGAAGCGCGACATCGTTGACCTGAAAGACCGCAAGTAAGCTGCAGTAGCCGAACGCAAGAAGGCTGCCCTCGGGCAGCCTTTTTTATTTGTCCTGTACCGGCCTCTTCGCGGGCTTGCCCGCGAAGAGGTCGGCACAGACACCACAAAACCTCAGTTTTTCTCCGCCCGCTCGCGCAGCCCTTTCAGGGTATTGAACGGCGCATCCACCACGAACTTGTTGGCCACCATCGCCGGCACGCTACCACCTGGCTCGGTGTGCACCTGGTAGGTCACTTCAGTGCTGTCACCCTTGGGCACCAGCTTCCAGAAGCCTTCGACTTTTGCCACCCGAACAAAACCCTTCTCTTCCGGCAGGTAAGTCGGCTCTTCTTTCAGGTTACGGGTCAGGCTGCCATCCGCCTCCTTGACGGTCGTAATGTGCAGCACGGAATCACGCGGGGTCACCGGCCAAGGCGTATTGAACTGGGTGTAGGTCCAACTTTGGTCGCCCTCGTGCTTGAGCAGCTTCTGCGACTTGCATTCGTGAATCCACGCACAGGCACCGGCCACGTCTTCCTGCAGCGCCTGCACCTTGGCCAGCGGCGCCTTGATCAAGGTAACACCCTGGTAAGCCTTGTACTTGGAACCCGCCACTTCGCTGAGGGATACCTTGATCCCCTCCTCGTCCTTGGCCACTTGCCAGTTCTCGGCCCAGGCCGCCGGTGCCAGCAGAACACCCATGCCACACAGCAGTGCAATACGCTTGAACGATCTCATCATGTTTATCCTTGTTGTCGAAGATCCAGCCTGTCACGCCGCCGTCATCTGCTCCCACCAGCCAAGAATCCTGATTGCCTCGTCACGATCACTGCCGCACACCTCGGCATCCGCCTTGAAGCCACCGCACACCGCCGGCCGTTCGGGCTTGCCGAACAGGTCGCAAAGGTTGGCCGCAGTCAGGTGCAGACAGCGCTCACCCGCCGGCTTGCCATTGGGCATTAGCGGCATCGCAGAAGTGATGGACGGGGCGATGCAGCAGGCACCACAGCCCTCACGGCATTTCATGGCTATTCACCAAAATCAGGACTCCCTGGAACAAAACGGGACGAACGTCCCTGGATAGTAACCGCTCAAACAGTCGTTTGAAATTGCTGGCACGATGAAATCTGCTGTGACCCAGCAGTCAGTACTCGCCTATTGGCGATACTCGAAATCGATGGCAGCGCCCTCCACCTCACGACGGCTATCATTGCGCAGTTGCAGCTGCATTTCGTTGTTGATCAGCCGGCCATTGAGCTGGAACGGGCTGTCATTGGTCTCTGGCTTTTCTGTGAACATGGGCGGCAACAAAGGTTTGCGCCGCTGGATTGGGGAAAGCGTGCCCACATTCGGCTCAAGGTTGTTGACCATCTCGACGGGCAAGCTAAGGTCCAGCCCTGTCTTGGGCAATGGCTTGGCAACCGCTTTGCTGACCGGCTTGTGCGCGGACTTGGCTGTCGCCTTTTTTGGCACGTGCTTACCCTGAGCTGCCTGAACCTCGCTTGCCGGTTGCGCAGCCAAGGCAGGGACGACCGGGCAGCAAAACGGCAAAAGGCACACGATCAGAACAAAGCAGCGCAAAACGTTCATGGCAAATGGACAGACTGGCAGGAAAAATGCGTATGCTCCCTGTTCCACAGGCAGCTTGCAAGCCTTACAAAAGCGTAACCGCAGTCTCCCTGCACAACTGCTGCGCCAGCAAACCGAGCGTAATCACAGCCCGCTCGGCCTCTTTATTCCAAGGTATGCCGCAGTTGAGTCGGACACAGTGGTTGAACTGCTCTGTGTTACTGAATATCAGTCCAGGGGCAATGCTGATGCCCTGCTCCAGCGCGCGCACATGCAGCTCCTGGGTATTGACCCGACCCGGCAGGCTCACCCAGAGAATGAAGCCGCCTGTCGGCCGGGTCATCTGGGTACCCTCGGGGAAGTGCTGCTGCACTGCCAGCTGATAGGCACTGAGGTTCTTGCGATATTCCTGGCGTATGTAGCGCAGATGCCGATCGTAGCCGCCATTCTCCAGGTAGGCTGCCACGCCCATCTGCGTCACGCTACAGGCCGAGTGGGTGGTAAACGTCTGCAGGCGCTGAATCTCGTCCTGGTAACGCCCGGCGATCATCCAGCCCACCCGCACCCCAGGGGACAGGGTCTTGGAGAAGCTCGAACAGTAGATCACCCGGTCCAGCCGGTCGAACGCCTTCAGCGCCTTGGTCTTGCCCTGCTCGAACATCAGCTCACCGTAGATGTCATCCTCGATGATCTGGATATCGAAGTCCGAGGCCAGGCGCAGCAATTGCTTTTGCCGCTCTTCGGGAACGGTGCCGCCCAGCGGGTTGCTCAAGCGCGCAGTGAGCACCAGCGCCTTGATCGACCATTGGTTGGCCGCCAGTTGCAAGGCTTCGAGGCTGATACCGGTGGACGGGTCACTGGGGATTTCGATCACTTTCAAACCCAGCAGGTCAGCCAGCTGCAGCAAGCCGTAATAGGTCGGCGACTCGGCGGCGATCAGGTCACCTGGGCGGGTGAGCACCCGCAGCGACATCTGCAGGGCATCGACACACCCATGGGTCACGATCACTTCGCGCGGGTCGACCAGCACGCCGGCATCGCGCATGCGTATGGCAATCTGTCGGCGCAGCGGCTCGAAACCGGGGCTGAACATGTAGCTGAAGGCGCGCGGGCTGTGGAAGCGCGTCACCTTGGCGATTTGCTGATGCAGGGCGCGCACTGGCAGGTAGTCGACATGCGGCACTGCAGCGCCAAACGGGAACACACCATCGCGGCGCGCCTCAGTCAGCACCTGCTGGATGATGCTGGCGCGCGTGACCAGGCCGGGGCGCTCCACCCGGGCGATGTCCGGGGTTTGCGCGGTCAAGGCAGGGGTCTGGTGCACGTAATAGCCAGACTGCGGCCGCGCCCGGATAAGCCCTTGGTCCTCAAGATTGGCATAGGCCTGCAACACCGTGGCATGGCTGACGTTGAGCTGGGCGCTCATCTTGCGCACGGAGGGTACCCGCTCGCCTGGCTGGTAGACGCCGCGACGGATATCATCGGCCAGTTGCTGGGCGATACGCTGGTACAGCAGCAGGTTGGTCATGTCGACATGCTCGTTATTCTTGTACGGGTCACTGACGGTAGAGAATACCGTAACAGTTGCAAAGTGTACTGGGACAGATCGCAACATAGTCGACAATACAACAGCGTGACCGCTATCGAAACGATTAAACCGACATAAAACGGGCCGCAAAGCGGCCCGTTTCGACAAGACTCAGCGCGCTGGCGCGAGCCGACCCTTGTCATCGGAGAATACGATCTCCACTCGACGGTTTTGCGCCCTGCCCCGCTCCGAAGCATTGGCCTCGATCGGGTACTGGTCGCCATAGCCCTCAACCTGCAGGCGCTTTTCATCGATGCCCAGGTCCACAAGCATGTCGGCCACGGACTGCGCCCGGTCGCGCGACAGCTTGAGATTCTCCTCGCCCGCGCCAGTACTGTCGGTATAGCCCTCGATACGCACTACCCGGCGCGGGTTGAGCTGCAGGAACTGCACCAGCTTGAGCACAGTACGGCTGGCCGAGTTCTTCAGGTCGGCGCTGCCGGTATCGAACAGCACATCGCCCAAGGTCATCACCAAGCCACGATCGGCCTGCTCCGACGCCAACGCGGCAATCTGCGACTCGACCCACTTGCCCTGCTGCTGCACGCTGGCCAGCTTGGCCTCACGCAAGGCCAACTGCAGGCGCTGGCGCTCCAGGTCCAGCTTGGCCTGGCGCTCCTGGTTCAGCGCCAGCTTGGCATGCTCGCGGGCAATCTCGCTGTAGCGCTGGCTGAGGTAAGCATAATGCCGCACATCAGAACCGGTGCCGATGTAACTGGACAGGCGCTCGGCGCGAGCCAGCGATTCACCCGCCCGAATCACGTCACGCGGCGCGCTGCGCAGCACATCGGAATCATCTTTGACCCCCTGGAAGGCAACGGTGGCCTCATCCAGCGCGGCACTGCTGCGCTGGCTGGCGCAACCTTGCAAACCTGCCGTCAGCGCCAACAATGCCAGTGCAGCCAAAGGCGTACGACGGATCATGGCTGCACCTCCAGTTGCTTGCGCAAGCGCTTGACCCGCGACTGCAGCACCTGCAGCTGCTCTTCGCTCTTCTGGTTCAGCACCTGGGCCTCGGCCAGGCGCGCATCCAGCTCGGCTTGCTCGGCGCGCATGCGCGCATCGCGATAGTCCTGGGTAAGCATGTTGGCCTTGGCGCGGGCCAGCTTGTCTTCAGCCAGTTTCAGCGTTTCTACCTGCTCAGTGGCGCCGACGGCCTTGGCCTGGTCCAGAGCCTGTTCGGAAATGCGCATCTGCTCGTCAGGGGCCGGATCATTGGCGCAGCCAGCCAGGCCGAGCACGGCCAGGGCGAGGATTAGTGGTTGGGTTCTCACGCAATCTTCCTAGTGTTTGGGGGCGTCCGCAGGCACGTGCAACTGCGCTTTCCAGCGCTCGACATTACGTTGCAGCACAGCTTCGGATGCACCAGAGATCGGCAATTCTGTCAGTTTTTTTGCCAATTGCCCACGCAACCAGCTGTCATTGCACGCCGAGTTGTGCGACAGCGCCAGGTACAGGCCCGGCCTGTCCACCGGCAAGCCGCGGGCTATCAGGTCATTGCTCATACCCAGGCTCTGGGCCATGGCCATACCGGAGTAACGGCCAGCCAGCACATAATCCACCTGGCCTAGTACCAGTTTCTGGAACGCCTGGGTCAGGTTCTGCGCCGGCACCAGCTTGAGCTGGGCCTTGGCGAACGCAGTAAAGGCCGGGGTCAGGCGCGCACGCTCGGACAAACTGCCCTGGTACCTGGCCAGATCGGCCGGGCCATCAAAGGTCACCGCTGCATCGTGGCGGGTCCACACCAGGTACTCATTGAGCTGCAACGGCGGATGGATGTAGTCCAGCGCGGTCAGTTGCTCCACCTGCATGGGGGTGTCGAGCAGCAGGTCCATGCGCCCGCTGCGCACCTCTTCCAGCGCCTGATCACGGCGACCGGCACTCAGCACCTCGACCTTCACACCCAGCTCTTCCGCCACCTGGCGCAACAGGTCAACGTTGGCGCCGATCAGGTGCTTCGGGTCTTTCGGGTCCTGCCACGAATAGGGCGGCGCATCAGGGCTGCCGGTCGCCACCAGGCGCTCGCACTTGCCTGCGGCCATGGCCAGTGGTGACACCAACAGCGCCACACATGCCAGCACCCTGCCCGTTCCGCGCAACGTCATCCCTCACCCCTCAAGCCATAAAAAAACCCGACCCTCAAAACGAGGGCCGGGTTCTTTATAAGTGAAGCAGGCGGATCAGACCAGCTTTTCCAGCTCCGGCACCGCTTCGAACAGGTCAGCAACCAGGCCGTAATCAGCCACCTGGAAGATCGGCGCTTCTTCATCCTTGTTGATCGCCACGATCACTTTGGAGTCTTTCATGCCGGCCAGGTGCTGGATCGCGCCGGAGATACCGACGGCGATGTACAGCTGTGGCGCAACGATCTTGCCGGTCTGGCCGACCTGCATGTCGTTCGGCACAAAGCCTGCGTCGACCGCGGCGCGCGAAGCACCGACGGCGGCGCCGAGCTTGTCGGCCAGGCTGTACAGGTGTTTGAAGTTGTCACCGTTGCCCATGCCACGGCCGCCGGAAACGACGATCTTGGCTGCGGTCAGCTCTGGGCGATCGGACTTGGCCAGCTCTTCGCCAACGAAAGCCGAAATGCCGGCGTTGTGCGCAGCGCCAACAGCCTCGACGGCAGCCGAGCCACCTTCGGCGGCCACGGCGTCGAAGCCGGTGGTACGCACGGTGATCACCTTGATGGCCGCGCTCGATTGCACGGTAGCAATGGCGTTACCCGCATAGATCGGGCGCTTGAAGGTGTCGGCGGACTCGACCGAGATGATCTCGGAGATCTGATCCACGTCCAGCAGCGCGGCAACACGTGGCAGGATGTTCTTGCCGTTGGTGGTAGCCGGGGCCAGCACATGGCTGTAACCCTTGGCCAGCTCGACGATCAGCGGCGCGACGTTTTCCGGCAGGACGTGGGCGTAGGCGGCGTTATCAGCCACCAGCACCTTGGCAACGCCGGCGATCTTGGCAGCGGATTCGGCAACGCCACCGACGTTCTGGCCAGCGACCAGGACGTGCACATCACCACCGATCTTGGCGGCTGCAGCGACAGTGTTCAGGGTGGCCGGGGCTACGGCGCCGGCCTCGTATTCAGCGACAACCAGGATAGTCATTTAGATTACCTTCGCTTCGTTCTTCAGCTTCTCGACCAGTTCGGCCACCGATTTGACCTTGATGCCCGCGCTGCGGGCAGCCGGGGCTTCAACCTTCACGGTCTTGTTGGTGGAGGCGAGGGAAACGCCCAGTGCGTCTGGAGTAACAGTCTCCAGCGGCTTCTTCTTGGCCTTCATGATGTTCGGCAGCGACGCGTAGCGTGGCTCGTTCAGGCGCAGGTCGGTGGTGACGATCGCGGGCAGGTTCAGCGCAACGGTCTGCAGGCCGCCATCGATTTCACGGGTGACATTCAGCTTGTCGCCAGCAACTTCGACCTTGGAAGCGAAGGTGCCCTGGGCGAAGCCAGTCAGCGCGGCCAGCATCTGGCCGGTCTGGTTGTTGTCACTGTCGATGGCCTGCTTGCCGAGGATGACCAGCTGCGGCTGCTCCTTGTCGACAACGGCCTTCAGCGCCTTGGCCACGGCCAGGGAGTTCAGTTCGTCAGCGGCTTCTACCAGGATGGCACGGTCGGCACCCAGGGCCAGGGCGGTACGCAGTTGCTCCTGGGCAGTGGTCGGGCCGACGGAAACGACGACGATCTCGGTCGCAACGCCTTTTTCCTTCAGGCGCACGGCTTCTTCGACGGCGATTTCGCAGAAGGGGTTCATGGACATCTTGACGTTAGCAAGGTCGACGCCGGAGTTGTCCGCTTTGACGCGAACCTTGACGTTGTAGTCGACCACTCGTTTGACAGCTACAAGAACCTTCATGGATTCCTCGTTACTCTCCGGTGAATAGATAGTCGCCTGGGGCAGAGCCCAGCGATGCGCGTGGGTACAAGGGCACCTCTAAAAACGTATCGGGAGGCAGCAACTTCACAGTGACCAAACAGTCTTGTTCGGACTCTTGCGACAAATCCTCACGGGTCATTTCCTGTCGTGGCGTGTAAACTCCACTACAAACTGGCCTAAGCCCGCAAAACCCTGCTCCACACCTGGTCTTTAGAGGTGTACCTGCGCCCGGCTGCAAGCCTACGGCGAACGTAAAACCGCTCGTATCTTGACCGTAACACCCATTCCGGTCAATACGGCAAATCGGTCACCCTCCAGCCGCGTTCCTGTGATTTTACTGGCCTGCGGCAAATTCAAACAAACGTTTGTATTGGACCCGCCAAGTGGTGTAGATATAATGCGCGGCCAAGACAAAACGGTGTAGTCCGTCATTTGCCCAGCTACAGTTCCGCCGTTGCGTAGAACCGCTGCGAATGCCCCGCACCCATAAGACAAAGCAACAGCACGAGCCTTGATGAGTAGGAGAGAACCAGTGGAACGCGAATACATGGAATTCGACGTGGTCATCGTCGGCGCCGGCCCGGCGGGCCTGTCCGCCGCCTGCCGCCTGAAGCAGAAGGCCGCCGAAGCCGGTAGCGAAATCAGCGTCTGCGTGGTGGAGAAAGGCTCTGAAGTCGGCGCCCACATCCTCTCTGGCGCAGTGTTCGAGCCCCGCGCCCTGAACGAGCTGTTCCCCGACTGGAAAGCGCTCGGCGCACCGCTGAACACCGAAGTGAAGCGCGACGACATCTACGTGCTCAAGGATGCCGGCAGCGCGACCAAGGTGCCTGACCTGTTCGTGCCCAAGACCATGCACAACCATGGCAACTACATCATCTCGCTGGGCAACCTGTGCCGCTGGCTGGCGCAGCAGGCCGAAAACCTCGGTGTAGAGATCTACCCGGGCTTCGCCGCCCAGGAAGCGCTGTTCGACGACAACGGCGTGGTCCGCGGCATCGTTACCGGCGACCTCGGTGTCGACCGTGAAGGCAACCCCAAGGACGGCCTGTACACCCCGGGCATGGAGCTGCGCGCCAAGTACACCCTGTTCGCCGAAGGCTGCCGTGGCCATATTGGCAAGCAACTGATCAAACGCTTCAACCTCGACAGCGAGTCCGACGTCCAGCACTACGGCATCGGCCTGAAGGAAATCTGGGAAATCGACCCGGCCAAGCACGAACAGGGCCTGGTGGTACACACCGCCGGCTGGCCGCTGGACGTGGTGGCCAAGGAAAACACCGGTGGCTCGTTCCTTTATCACCTGGAAAACAACCAGGTGGTGGTCGGCCTGATCGTCGACCTGTCCTACGCCAACCCCTACCTGTCGCCGTTCGACGAATTCCAGCGCCTCAAGCACCACCCGGTGATCAGCCAGTACCTCGAAGGCGGCAAGCGCATCAGCTACGGCGCCCGCGCCTTGGCCAAGGGCGGCATCAACTCGCTGCCGAAAATGGTCTTCGAGGGTGGCGCGCTGATCGGTTGCGACCTGGGCACCATGAACGTGGCCAAGATCAAGGGCAGCCACACCGCGATGAAGTCCGGCATGCTTGCTGCCGAAGCAGTGGCCGACGCATTGATCGCCGGTAGCGAAGGCGGTGATCAGTTGAACAGCTATGTCAGCGCCTTCAAGGCGAGCTGGCTGTACGAAGAACTGTTCGCCAGCCGCAACTTCGGCCCGGCCATGCACAAGTTCGGCCCGCTGCTGGGCGCGGCGTTCAACTATGTCGACCAGAACTGGTTCGGTGGCAAGCTGCCGTTCACCCTGCACGACACCAAGCCGGACTATGCCTGCCTCAAGCTGGCCGCCGACTCGAAAAAAATCGACTACCCGAAACCGGACGGCAAGCTCAGCTTCGACAAGCTCAGCTCGGTATTCCTCTCCAGCACCAACCACGAAGAGGAACAACCCTGCCACCTGAAGCTGACCGATCCGAGCGTACCGATCGCCAGCAACCTGCCGCTGTACGACGAGCCAGCCCAGCGCTACTGCCCGGCCGGCGTGTACGAAGTGGTCACCCAGGAAGACGGCAACAAGCGTTTCCAGATCAACGCGCAGAACTGCGTGCACTGCAAGACCTGCGACATCAAGGACCCGGCCCAGAACATCACCTGGGTCACCCCTGAAGGCGCTGGCGGGCCGAACTACCCGAACATGTAAGGCCCCTGCCCTTGCGGCAACAAAAAGCCCCCGGTTCTCATGAGCCGGGGGCTTTTTGTTGGCTGCCATTATCAGGCAGTACGCACTTCCTCAAAGAGTTCTGGATGGCGATCCAGCAGCTTGAGCAGTTTCACCAACGCCACTGGCGGGGTGGTCTTGCCGTTTTCATAACGGGAGAACGCATTGACCCCACCACCGAAGATTTCCCCCGCTTCACGCTGGTCGAGGTCGAACTTTCTGCGTATGGAGGCAATAAAGGAAGGATCCACAACATTTGCGTTGACCTGGCGCTCGAATGCCGTCATCAAGTGACTGACGCGCATGGCTTCATCATGACTCAGTACACATTCACCACATGCGGAGCAGTAATCGCCACTTACCTCAGGGATCACTGTCATCTCGCCTTTGTAGCTATAGGGCATGCCCTGAATGTCAGGTGCAAGCTCCGAGCCGCCGCATATTGGACATCTCATGGTTACAACTCCTTGAAAGACACGATGAGCACGTCGTCTACCACGGACAATTTCAAATAAACGTACCCAATTGCTGTAAGCGGGCGATACACATCCTGCCAAACCCGGTGGTCAATATGGCTGGTCATGCTCTTGTAGAAATCAGTGCGCTTCAAGCTGGTGATCACCTCAAGCATGCCCGGAAAATCCATTCCCAGCGCCTTGGCGCCTTTCAATGCAGCACCCGTAGGGCGGATTCGCCTTGCCGCAGCCAGGGCTTTTACCCGCTCCAGCGGGCAATGAGGCATTCTCTTTTCCATGAGAAATTAACCTTCCAGGTTAAATTTGGCTAATAGGTTATTCCAATAGCCCCCACCTGGAAGTCTGCCCCAATGCCCCGCAGCCGTTACCGGCTCATTTGTCGCCACACATGACCGGCATCGGCTCAGCCGCAAACGCCAATGGCTCACGACGCCCGAAATACAAGGCCGTCAGCAGCCCCACCGCGCCCATGATCAGACAAAACCCGACACACACCCACGGGCTCCACGGCATCAGCGCAATCAGTGCCAACGGCGTGGTACTGGCCCACAGTGCGTAGGCCACGTTGTAGGTGAAGGAAATGCCCGATACGCGGATCTGCGCCGGGAACAGCCCCACCATCACCGAGGGCACCACCCCCACCACGCCACAGCTCAACCCCGCCAGCGCATAGGCCAGCCAGGTCATGCCCCACTGCCCCACCAGGCTGGCGTACAACGCGCCAATACCCAGCGGCAGCAACAGGCTATACAGCATCAGCGCGCGCCAGGCACCCACACGGTCGACCAGCAGCCCGGCCAGCACGCAGCCCATGTTGAGGAAGACGATGCCCACACTGCTGAGGGCGAAGGTGTGCCCGGCAGTCATGCCGAAACGCTGCTGCATCACCGTCGGCGTGATCACCACCAGCACCACCACCGCCGAGGTCAGCACACAGGTCAGCAACGCGGCAGGGATCAACGCCCGGCGGTGCTCGCCCAGCACTTGCCGCAGCGGAAACGTCACAGGTTGCTCCTGGCGCGCGCGCAGGGCGAGGAACACCGGTGTTTCACTGAGCCAGCGGCGCAGCCACACACCCACCACACCGAACACCCCACCCAACAGGAACGGGTAGCGCCAGGCGTAATCGAGGATTTCCTGCGGGGTGAACAGTTGCGCCAGCAAGGTGGCGGTCAGCGCCCCCAGCAGGTAGCCGAAAGTCAGCCCGGCCTGCAGAAAGCCCAGGGCATAACCGCGCCGCCCGTTGGGCGCGTGCTCGGCAACGAATGTCCAGGCGCTTGGCACTTCACCGCCTACGGCAGCCCCCTGGAGGATGCGCAAGGCCAACAGGATCAGCGGGGCGGCATAGCCGATGTCGGCATAGGTCGGCATCACCCCGATCAGCAGGCACGGCAGGGCCATCATCAGGATGCTCAGGCTGAATACCCGCTTGCGCCCCAGGTGGTCGGCGAAGTGCGCCATCAGGATGCCGCCCAGCGGCCGCGCCAGATAGCCGGTGACGAAGATTCCGAAGCTTTGCAGCAAGCGCAGCCATTCGGGCATCTCGGGCGGGAAGAACAGCTGGCTGAGGGTCAGCGCGAAGAACACGAAAATGATGAAGTCGTAGATTTCCAGCGCGCCACCCAGCGCCGCCAGGCCCAGGGTCCGATGGTCGCCGCGGCTGAACCGGGGCGGGCGAGCGGTATCGATGGCAGTCATGGCAGGGTCCGCAGATCGGCAAAGGGCAAGAGCATAACAAATAGCTGCCCGATTGCCCCGCCGGTGGTACCGCTAGCGGTTGAACACCGTATGCGCAAAGTTGGCTCGCGGCCGTGGCCGCGCTGTACTGGCCGGCAGGGTGCCCGGCAGCGGTAGCCTGCCGACCACCATCGGTGCGTCGATGATTGCCATGAACGTCTCCAGCGCCTCGTTATCGGGCGCCTGAGGCAGGCTCAGGCTGACCGCCTGGCGCTCGGCCTGCGGCACTGCTGGCACTTTCAACTGGCTGGAATGGTAAAGCAGGGCATGCTGGATCTGTGTGCTGACACGGCAGAAGCGCTCCAGATCGACGCCACAATGGCTGGCCAGCTCGATATTGCCCAGCAACAGGTGAAAGGGCTGCAAGGCGCACTGCACCAGGCGCTGCAGCTCCTCGAAGCTGGCCACTGGGGCTATCCGGTAATAGCCCAAACCATTGAGCAACCGCTCCAGCTGAAGGCGCTGGCACGGGTGTGTATCGGCGATGAGAATGCGCAGGGTCTTGTTTACCATGGTCGGACCTGGGCCATTGGATAATGGGCACGCTCCATGACCCTACTGCGCCAGTAACGGCTAATGCCAAGGCCATGCCCGGCAACGGTCTTCTTTGATAGAAGTCGGGAAAGCCGCATAAATCAAGTGATTGACTGACGGAATTTGCATTTGCCTTTAACCTGGCAATCAGGATTCCCATTGCCGCATGCGCACCCGGCAGTGCTTCATGGCATTGACGATGTGCTTTTCCACCAGGCTGCGGGAGATGCCCAGCCGCTCGGCGATCTGCAGATGTGAAAGGCCTTCGATCTTGCGCAGCAGGAAGCATTCGCGGCAGGGGCCGGTCAGTTCGTCAAGTGCCCGCTGCATGAGGGCCAGGCGTTGGTTGAGCTGCAGTTCCTGCGACAGCGCCGGCACATGCCCGCCCTCATCACTGTCGAGTATCTCAAGCGGTTCGGCCTGACGCACCAGATGGCGACGATGACGGTCGATCACCAGGTTCAGGGCGATACGATACAGGAATGCGCGCGGATGCTCGATCTGCCCGTTGTCCGTTCGCTCCAGTACCCGCAGGTAGGCATCGTGGGCAACATCCTCTGCCGCCTGACGGTTACCCAAGCGCGCGGACAGGAAACTCACCAACTCACGATAGTAACGTTCCACAAACACACCTGGAATCGTCTGCACACCCACGCTGGGGCAGATGCAGAACTGAGTGATATCAGCGTGCGATCTTACAAAATATAATGATTCTCAGCAACGTACACCTGCGCTGTGCTCACCGTCAGCCCGACGGCCGCACAACCTTGAGATTGCGGGCATACCAGGGGCGCTGCGGCACCCGTGGTTGCAGCCGGGCAAAGAGGTCTTCGTTGCCATAAATGATGCGCAACGCCAGCTTCATGGTTTCCGGGTCCATTTCGACGCTTCGACCGGGCCGCAAGCCCGGCACCGTCGAACAGCCATGGGTATCGGGACCCAGCCACGGGTCAGCCACCGCCACCCAACGCCCGGGTGCGAACCAGGGCACGCCGTTCACCTGCAAGCGGCGGATCTCACCCGGGTGGACCCGCTCATGGGCTCGAAACCAATCGTCGACTCGGTCGTCGATCCAGCCATGAAAATGCCAGAACACCGGGTTTACATGTGACGAGAACGGGTCGCCGAGAAAATCGTTGCGTGCTTCGAACCAGCGCTCAGCGAAATCACCCGGGGTACGTGCAGCAGGCACCGGCATACCGTTGGACGGGTCGCGCGGCACCGCCGCCCAACGCATGTGCAACCAGTCATGCAGGCCCAGCTCCAGTTCTGAGCCGAACTGCCCCAAGGTCAGCTTGCTCAGGTATTCCGGATCACTGTAGCGCGACTCCCAGACCTGAAAGTTGCCATGGAAGGTATCCGGGCTTTTGATGTCGCGTACCCACTGGGTGTACTCCTGGTCGTCATGGGCCAGCCAGGTCGGTGGCAAGGCATTGCCGTCGTGGTTGTCGAAGTAACGGGCGAAACCGATGCGGTCACGCTCGAGCTCCGGCTGAGGCAGCGGGAACCGCGTCCACGAAGGCAAGTCCTGCAGGGCCCTGGCACTGCCAAGCATGTGCCGGTGCATGAACAGGAAGTCCTCTCCGGAACCGTTGCGATCCTTGTGCCGGCCACGCGCATCACGCTCCTGGCCACGCGGCCCGGGTTGCCAGCCCAAGCCACGCAGGGCGGATTGCTTGTCCTCTTCCAGCTTGTGCCACTTGTCCCGCGATGCGTGCCATAGCTGGTGGAACAGCCGATGCTCCGGCGAAATGAGCCAAGCCAGCAGCTGTGGCGACAGCGGCGTACGTTCGCGAGCCTCCGGGAAAGGCCGCTTCAAGGCCAGGAAGCCGTTGTCCAGAACAGGCAGAGACAGGGCGCGGTCCAGGGCCGAGATACGACCATTGAGCGTTGCCGGCCCGGCATTGCCATAGGCGCCCCAGACCTCATCGAGCACCACATGGCATTCATAGCGCGCCTGCCCTGCACCGGGCTCGGTTGAAAACAGCCGCCAGCGCAACATCCCGGGCTTGTCCGTCAGCAAGTCACCCATGACCCGATAACGGGGTTCCTGCTCACTGCGCAGGCGTTCGGCGGTGTCCAGGTAACCTCGCAGCCCCCGGCCATTGCTGGCGACATCCAGAAACAATTCCAGCTCCCCGTCGGGCAAACCCAGCAGTTGGGCATCCTTGCCATGTGCAGTCCAGCGCCAGATGCCCCGCAGGGTGTCGCCCAGCTGCTGCAGGCGGGTATCGGCCAACTCGACAACAGCCTCGCCAGGCGTTTCCGCAAACGCCTCGGCATCCCGCTGGCGCTGCATATACAGCGCTCCGGGTACCGCTACGCCCGTCAATGCCACAGCAGCGATGAACCCGCGTCGAGAAATCGTCATTGCAACTACCTGCGCCTTCATTGCGGCCATGGAGCACGGCCCGTCCAAGGCTAGAACGTTGTACCTGCACTGAAATTTAACGCCGCGGCCGGGGCGGCTAAATTTCCTCCGTGTCGACTCGTTCACCCCAGGTAGCGACGGCCTCTGTGCCCTCCCTCGACGGCGAACCTACCGAGACCAAGATGACGACACCACGCTGGAAAAAAGCCCTGTACATCAGCCTGGCTGCGGCAGTCGCCGCGGGTGCCGGTCTGGCTGCCTGGTACCATTTCGCGGCCCCTGGCGGCTACGCCCGGGAAGTCGTTCGTCAAGCCAACGACTTGCAGGAACGCATCATCTCGTTCGACAGCCATGTCACCTTGCCGCTGGACTTCGGCAACGAAGGCAGCGAAGCCGACAAGGACGGGCCGGGCCGCTTCGACCTGGCCAAGGCTGCCCAAGGGCGGTTGTCTGGCGCGGCGCTGACCATCTTTGCCTGGCCCGAATCCTGGACGGGCGCAAACAGCCCGCATCGCCCCACACCAGGCTTCGTCGAGGCCGCCCGCCACACCCAGGAAGTGCGCTACAACGCCATCACCGCAATGGTGCGCGACTTCCCCGAACGCGTCGCCATCGCCTACACCCCACAGGACATGCGGCGCCTGCACGGCGAAGGCAAGTTCGCGGTGTTCCTGAGCATGCTCAATGCGTATGCGCTGGGGGACGATATCGACCAGCTCGACCGCTGGGCGGCGCGCGGGGTGCGCATGTTCGGCTTCAGCTACGTCGGCAACAACAGCTGGGCCGACTCGTCTCGCCCCTTGCCGTTCTTCAATGACACTGTCGATGCGCTCGAGGGTCTGTCCCCCATCGGCAAGCGCGCCGTACAGCGGCTCAATGACCTGGGCGTGATCATCGATGTCTCGCAGATGTCCAGCAAGGCGCTGAACCAGGTCATTCAGCTCAGCCGTACTCCGGTGGTGGCGTCGCACTCGGCACCACGGGCCATGGTCGATATCAACCGCAACCTGTCCGACAAGGAAATGCAATTGATCAAGGAAGGCGGCGGGGTCGTGCAACTGGTCGCGTTCTCCAGCTACCTCAAGCCGCTCAGCGCGCAGACCCAGGAAAAGCTCAATGCCTTGCGTGCCCGCTACGCGCTGCCGCCACTGGCTGACCTGAACTACGCGCTGATGCCTGGCGACCCGGTCATAGCCGGCTGGCCCGAGCAGAAGGTCGGGCAATATGCCAACGAACTCTATGCAATCCTCGAACAGGAGCCGCCAGCGACCCTGAAGGACTACGGTGATGCCATCGATTACACCGTGCGCAAGATCGGCATAGACCACGTAGGCATCAGCTCGGACTTCAACGAAGGCGGCGGCATCGACGGCTGGCACGACGCCAGCCAAGCACGCAACGTAACGGCCGAACTCATTACCCGCGGCTACTCCGAAGCCGATATCGCCAAGCTTTGGGGTGGCAACTTCCTGCGCGTCTGGGCACAGGTACAGAGCGCCGCCCGCGGTACCGACACTTCTCTGCGCTAAGCCATTGGGCACCTTTATGAACGACCGCCGCAATTTTCTCAAAAGGGCCGGCATCCTCGCCGCCGGCCTGCCCCTCGCCAGCGATCTGCTACCCGTTGCCGAGGCCGCCACGCCGATACCGAGCGCCGGCAACCAACGATGGGCCGATTTTCGCCGCCTGTTCGAACTCGACCCAAACTATGCGCACTTCGCCAACTTCCTGATCACCTCTCATCCAAGGCCGGTACGCGAAGCCATCGAGGCCCTGCGTGCACGTTTCGACCGTCACCCGGCGCTGATGGTCGACTGGGATGCCCAGTCGGAGTGGAAGCATGAGGCTGAGGTACGCCAATGGGCGGCACGCTACCTGGAGGTGGCGCCACGCCAGATTGCCCTGACGGGCAGCACTACCGAGGGCCTGGGTTTGATTTATGGCGGCATCAAGCTGGCGCCCGGCCAGGAAATCCTGACCACGGTGCACGAGCATTCCGCCGCACGGCAGACCATGAACTACCGCAGCGCCCGCGATGGCAACCCGGTACGCAGGCTACGCCTGTTCGAGCAACCCTGGAAGGTGAGCACCGACCAGGTGCTGGGCACCGTGCGGGCCGCCATTTCCCCGCAAACGCGCGTGCTGGGCATGACCTGGGTACATTCGGGCAGCGGGGTGAAACTGCCGGTTGGCGAAATCGGTGCGCTCGTACGCGAGGTCAATCAGAACAGGGACGAACGCGACCATATCCTGTATGTCATCGACGGGGTTCACGGTTTTGGCGTCGAGGACATGCGCTTCGCCGACCTGAACTGCGACTACTTCATATCCGGGACCCACAAGTGGATGTTCGGCCCCCGCGGGACAGGCATCATCTGCGCCGCATCCTCGGCACTGGGGCAGCTGCAACCGAGCATCGCCACCTTCTCGGAAAACGAAGACTTCGCCACCATCATGAGCCCGGGCGGCTACCACGCCTTCGAGCACCGCTGGGCCCTGGGCAAGGCGTTCGAACTGCACCTGCAAACCGGCAAGGCTGCCGTGCAGGCACGCATCCACGCCCTCAACGACTACCTGAAGCAACAGCTGGAAAGCCTGCCTGCCATCGAGCTGGTGACGCCGCGCAGCAGCACCCATTCGGCGGGCTTCACCTTCTTTCGCGGTAAAGGCCAGGACGCCGACGCGCTGGCCAGGTACCTGACTAGCCAACGCATCATCGTCGACGCCGTCTCGCGCGATGCCGGGCCAGTGGTGCGCACTGCGCCGGGTTTGCTGAATACCGAAGCGGAAATCGACCGTTTGGTCGAAGTACTGCGCCAGCGCCTGCGCGCCTGACAACCCCTGCCCGGCCACACGCGCCCATGCCAACCCTGCACAACGACAACCGACGAGGCTTACCGTGGACCTTCAGCGCATACTCGAAAAACTGTTCGTCAATGCCCATGCCGTCGGCATCGAGGGCGTGTTCCAGTTCGACTTCGGCCAGGGACTCGCCTACTGGTCCGAGGTATGCGACAACCCCTGCACGGGGGGTGGCCGGCATGAGGCTCCGGACGTCACGATCGAAGTGGCTCAAGATGACTTCCTCGGCATCATGGCGGGCGCTGTCGACGTAGAGGAGCTTTTCGCCAGTGGACGCCTGAAAATAACCGGCAACATGGGCCTGGCGACCCTGCTGCCGCAGGTTATCAGCAGCGCGCGGCAAGGCGCGACCACCAGCAAGGCAGCAATGAACCAGCGCTACCCCACGCCAGGACGCTACAGCGAGGAGGTCTCGGCAGCCCAACCCGTGCTGTATGAGGTACAACGCCTGTCACGGGCCGAAATGCCGCCGTCGCGGTTTCACCATGAACACCTTTCAATGGGCGTGCCAGTGGTGCTGAGCGACGCCCTTGGCGACTGGCCGCTGTTCACCATGGGCCGTGACGCTTCGCTGGCCCACTTTGCCGAGCTGCAGGGCATCACCCGGCATGGTGACTACGTGAAGAAGACGTTCTCTACCGACCGCGACTTCCGCACCACCCCCATGGCCGACTTCATCGCTTCGCTCGACAAGCCGGCCAAGCCCGGCGAGCCGCCCGCCTACATGGGCAACAATATCGTGCCGGAAAAGCTGCAGGCTCTGATCCGCTACCCGGACTACTTCGATCGCCAGCGCTTCATTCCACCGCGCATCTGGATCGGTCCCAAAGGCACCCTTACACCCCTGCACCGGGATGACACTGACAACCTGTTCGCCCAGGTCTGGGGGCAGAAATCGTTCATTCTGGCAGCACCGCACCATCGCGCCGCACTGGGCACCTGGTCAACCAGCCCGAAGGGCGGCCTGGACGGCTGCGATTTCAACCCCGATGCCCCCGACTACGAGCGCTTCCCCGAAGCCCTTAAGGTGCCCTTCCTGCGCGTGGTGTTGCAGGCCGGCGACTTGCTGTTCCTGCCCGAGGGCTGGTTCCACCAGGTAGAGTCAGTGTCCACGTCGCTGTCCGTGAACTTCTGGGTAGACTCCGGACGCGGCTGGTAACCGGCGTGACGGCAACCTGATCTTGATGGGCCATTGGCGCAGGCGATGGGCCGCAACGCGGCCCTGACGAAGGTTCAGACTGCCGCGATCAACGCCTCTGCAAAGCGCTGCGCCACGTCATCGATCTGCTCAGCGCTGATGATCAACGGCGGCAGGAAACGCACCACCGCGCCATGCCGCCCGCCCAGTTCCAGGATCAACCCGCGCTTGAGGCACTCGCGCTGCACCTTGGCCGCCAGCTCTCGGTTGGCCTGTGGATACCCCAAGGCATCCCGCTCGCCCTGCGGCTCCACCAGTTCGACCCCAAGCATCAAGCCACGCCCGCGTACATCACCCAATTGCGGATAGTCACGTTGCAATTGCTGCAAGTGCTGACGCAGGCGCAGCCCCATGGCCTCGGCATGCTCGGCCAGGCGATGCTCGACCAGGTAGTGGATCACCGCCGAACCCGCCGCCATGGCCATCTGGTTGCCACGGAAGGTACCGGCATGGGCGCCCGGCTTCCAGGTGTCCAGCCAGTCGCGATAGACGACTACCGCCAGCGGCAGGCTGCCACCGATGGCTTTGGACAAGGTGACCACATCGGGCACGATGCCGGCGTGCTCGAAGGCGAACATGCGCCCGGTACGGGCGAAGCCGCTCTGGATCTCATCGACGATCAACGCCACGCCGGCCTGCTCGGTAATGCGCCGCACGCCCTTGAGCCATTCGATGTCGGCCGGAATTACCCCGCCCTCACCCTGTACCACTTCGAGGATCACGGCGGCGGGCAGCGGCACGCCGCTTTCCGGATCGAGCAGCAGGTTTTCCAGGTAATGCAGGTTGGCCTTGACCCCGGCCTCACCACCCAGGCCGAACGGGCAGCGGTAGTCGTAGGGGTACGGCATGAACTGCACGCCGCTGCTCAGCAACGCACCCAGTGGCTGCTTGGGGCCAAGGCTACCCATCAGACTCAACGCGCCCTGGCTCATGCCATGGTAGGCGCCGTGGAAGGCCAGCACGGTGCTGCGCCCGGTTGCACCACGCACCAGTTTGAGCGCCGCTTCAACGGCGTCGGTACCGGTTGGGCCGCAGAACTGCACCTTGGCCTCGCGACGCAGCGCCTCGGGCAGGATGCCGAACAGGTCCTGGACGAAACGGTCCTTGACCGGTGTGGTCAGGTCGAGTGTATGCAGCGGCAGTTCGTCAGCCAGCACGCGCTGGATTGCCTCGACTACGACCGGGTGATTATGACCCAGCGCCAAGGTGCCAGCGCCGGCCAGGCAGTCGATGAACTGGCGGCCTTCGACGTCTTCGACATGGATGCCCCGGGCGCGCTTGAGCGCCAGCGGGATGCGCCGCGGGTAGCTGCGGGCGTTGGATTCCTGCTGTTGCTGGCGTTGCAGCAAAGGCGAATCGGTGAATTCGTACAAGGGTTGCGGCAAGCTGGCCGGTGCAACCTGGGCAAGGCTGGAAGCGGTGGACATGGGTGAATCCTCGCAAGCAAGCGGATGGGCGGTTATCGCTTTGGAAACGCTTGAGTGGGGGGAGGATTTAGCGGTTGTTACTGGATTTTATTTTTGTCTGTGCCGGCCCTTTCGCGGGTAAACCCGCTCCTACAAGAACCGCACCCCCCGTAGGAACGGGTTTACCCACAAAGAGGCCAGCACAGGCAAACCCGCCCCCACAGACCGCACCACCCGTAGGAGCGGGTTCACCCGCGAAGAGGCCAGCACAGACAACCCCGCCCCACAGACCGCACCGCCCGTAGGAGCGGGTTCACCCGCGAAGAGGCCAGCACAGACAAACCCGCCCCACAGAACGCACCGCCCGTAGGAGCGGGTTCACCCGCGAAGAGGCCAGCACAGACAACCCCGCCCCACAGAACGCACCGCCCGTAGGAGCGGGTTCACCCGCGAAGAGGCCAGCACAGGCAATAAACATCAATGCACCGGACGCGCCGGTACCCGCAACAAGACCCGCAAGCCGTCACTACGGCTGTCAAAGCGCAGGCTACCGGCACACCGCTGCACGATCGCCTGCACTATCGCCAGCCCCAACCCGCAACCACCACTTTGCCCATTACGCCAGAAGCGCTCGGTCAGGTGCTCCAGGTCCGCTTCGGCAATCCCTGGCCCATGGTCACGCACCATGAAGCCCACTTGGCCGTCTGCCATCTGCACGTCCAGCTCTACAGCTTCATCACCGCCGTGACGCAAGGCGTTGTCCAGCAGGTTGCGCAGTGCTGCCACCGCCAACGGTGCCGGCATGCCCAGGTAGATTTGCGTAGCCTCCTCAGGCAGACGCAGCACGATACGCCGGTTGTCGCCGCCGCCCGCATCCTGCATCGCCTGCCGCGCCACCTGCTCGGCGCTGCACTGCACGCCATCCTCGAACGACAGGCTGCCTTCTACCCGCGCCAGCATCAGCAACTGCTCAAGCGTGCGGTGCATGCGGTCGGTGCCCTGCTCGGCATGTTCCAGCGCCTGCTCGCGCACTGCACCGTCGGTCATGCGCGCCACCTGCAGGTGGGTCTTGATCGCGGTCAACGGGCTGCGCAGTTCATGCGCGGCATCGTCGGTCAGGCGCCGCTCACGCTCGAGGGTCTGAGCAATGCGCAGGAACAGCTGGTTCTGGGTCTCCAGCAACGGCTGTAACTCGCTGGGCATGCCCGCCACCTGCAGCGGCTCGACACTGTCCGCACGCCTGCGGCGCAAGGCATCACGCATGCGGTTGAGCGGCTCCAGGCCCTTGCCAAGGCCGATCCACAACAGCCCCAGGCTGCCAAGCAGGGCCATCAATACCGGCGCCGATGCCGCCAGCAGAATCGACTGGTTCAGCGCCTCGCGCTCCATGTGCCGGTCGGCCGTGGTGATGCGCACATCGCCGTGGTTGTAGGTAAAGGTGCGCCAAAGCGCATCGTCGATGGTCTGGTCACGGAACCCGCTGCGCTCGTCGTCCATGGCGCCATCGTGCTTATGGTTGCTGGCGAGGATCTCGCCACGCAGCGAGCTGACCTGGCAGGCCATGCCGTCCGGTACGCTGAACTGGTCGGCGGAAAAATGCGCCTCCCCGCCCTTGGCAGTCAGCGGCTGCGGCAACTGGTCGATCAGCCCGGCGACCATACGCGCCGACGCCACCAGGCGCTGGTCGAGGGAAAACATCATCTGTTGGCGCAGGTCACGCAGCATCCACGCCGCGGCCAGCGCCCAGATGATCACGAAGGCACTGCCGAGGATCAGGCTCAGGCGTACCCGAAGGCTCATGATGCGGCCTCTTGCGGTGCCTGCGCCGGGCCCAGCCGGTAGCCCAGGCCACGCACGGTCTCGACAATGCCGTTACCCAGCTTGCGACGCAGGTGGTGGATGTGCACATTCAGGGCGTTGCTCTCGACCTCGTCGCTGAAACCGTATACGCAGTCCTTTAGTTGCTCGCTGGACAGCACGCGCCCGGGGTTCTGCAGCAGCGCCTGGAGCAGGGCCTGCTCACGGCGGGACAGGTCGACATGCTGGCCGGCCAGGGTCGCCTCGCAGCTACTCGGGTCATAGCGCAGCGGGCCGTGCTCGATCACGTTCACCGCCCGCCCGGCCACCCGCCGCAGCAAAGTATGCAGGCGTGCGGCAAGCTCACGCAGATCGAAGGGCTTGAGCAGGTAATCGTCGGCACCGGCCTGCAGGCCATCGACACGATCGGTGACGGCATCGCGGGCGGTGAGCACCAGTACCGGCAGGGTCTCGCCTTTTTCGCGCAGGCGGCGCAGCAGCTTGAGGCCATCTTCGTCGGGCAGGCCGAGGTCGAGGATCATCACGTCGAACTGCGCGGCCTGCAGCATCGCTCGCGCAGCGGCGGCGTTGCCAACCCGGTCCACGGTCAAGCCCTGAGCGGTGAGGCCGGCGCAGATGCCGGCGGCGATCAGGTCGTCGTCCTCGCAGAGCAGAACGTGCATGGTGGGGCTCCCGGAGTGGTGTGGCTGGTATTGCACCTTGGGCGGATTAAGGGGGGATTATGGACCTTTTGGGGTGGGTTGGGGGGAGATCGAGCACCGCGCGGGTCGCCACCCTGCCCCTCGCAGCCTCAACCCCAATTCCCGAGCTTCTCGAACACTACAGAAACGAAGTCGCCTTTTCCTACAACTGACCCAGAAACCTCTGATCCGAATCCATGATGGGATTTCCCCCTGCACGCGCTGTCAGGGAGACACCTCATGTACCTGGATTACCTCGTGCCCTCCTGGCACGAGATCGAGTCACGTGTCATCGCCATGGTGGGCTACCCAAGCGGTGGCCAGTTCCGCACCGGCCTCAATGAAGAGGTCGCCTCGCTGGGCCTCAACCTGCGCCGGATCGAAGCTGTCCGCACAGCCTTCTACCACGCCGAATGGCAGGCGGCGCAGATGCTGCGCCAGCGCTTCGCCGACCTCGACATCAACAGCATCGTCGACGAACTGCTGAGGGTCGTGCAGCAGATGGCGATGATCGTCGCCGGCAGCACCATTACCGGTGGCCTGCTTGGCGCGGGGTTAGGCGCATTCGCCGGCGGCGCCGGAACCATACCGTTCGCTGGCGCAGGCGCGGCCATGGGCCTCAAGGTCAGCGGCTGGATCCTTGGCGCGCTGGGGCTGGCTTCCATTGCCGAGTTCTTCATCGAGGGCTTGCCGCGGATCGGTGAGTACTACGTCGATGGCATCCGCTTCGCCTGGGAAGGCACCTGCGGCAATGAAGGCACCGGCCCGTTCTGCCGGGACGACCCCTATGCGATATCCCGGGCCACGCATCAGATTGCCCAAGGCCATGTGGAAGTCGTGGTGCTGTTGTTGGGGGCGATCGTGTCGTACCTCACCCGCGGGCGCGGCGATGCCCGAGTGCTGGCCCAGGAGATGGCGGCCAGCCGCAAAGGCGCGCGGCTGGGGCAATGGATGCTCAAGCATGAAGAGGGGTTGAAGAAACGGCCGGATCTGCAGGTGCCGGAGCGGCGCAAAGGGACGATGGATGATCCGCAGCCAGTTCAGCCGAATCGGCAGGCGGGAAAAGACAAGGAGCACCCCACAGGGAAGCCCGGTAGCATGCCGTTGCATACGGTGGCGTGTTTCAAGGCGGATAAATTGCCAGCGTCGAAGCATGGCGAGTTTGAGCGGCAGTTAAAGGGACAACAAGATGGACTCAATCGGCTGACGGTTGAAGAGTTCCTGGAAAATATTGCAAACCCCATAAAGCGAGATCCAAAAACTGCGAGAAAAGCAAGACAAAAACTGTATGACGACCTAAGGAAAAGAGCTTATAGAAAACTGCCCAAGGACATGAACCCAATTGAAGCAAGAAAAATTTCAACGATGCAGGCTAAGGAAACGATGTCCTCTCTTGCTGCGCTGCACAATCCAGATCTAATCGCCGGCGGCAAGGATGTCATCTCTGACTTCGGGGATAGGCAAGTAAATTCCACTATAGGTCCCCAATGGAGAAGCAGGGTAGGAGAGCTGACAAGATCAGTCGAAGAACAAGCCAAAGATGGCCGCGCATCAGGCTTTTTAAATGTCAGACTGCACAAATGCTAACAAGATAAGGAGCGCGACAATGGACGAATTTTTCTCCCTCTTCATAGAAGAGATGGGCGAGCCGATTTTCAGGCAGGAGGTGCCTCCTTCTAGCATCGAGCGCTACAGCGGTAAATTGCCGAAGAAACTGTTGGAATACTGGACCGAGCACGGATGGTGCGGATATGGTGATGGAATATTCTGGACGGTCAATCCGCAAGACTACGAGGGCGTAGCCGCCTCATTCATAGAGGGCACTGCGCTCGAAGGGCGAGATACCTATCATGTCATCGCTCGGGGCGCCTTTGGTGATCTCTATCTGTACGGAGAAAATTCCGGTTTTTCATTAGACATCGTAGCCCACACTTCACAATACTGCGGCAGAGTGAATGAACTTGATGCAGGCAACATGGACAAGGAGGTGCAAGATTTCTTTCTATTGATCGAACGGGAGTCCAACGACTTTGGCGATTTATTCGAGCCTGCATATAACAAATTAGGCAAACTCAATCATGATGAGATGTATGGTTTCGTTCCAGCCTTGGCATTCGGTGGCCCCTGCGATCTTGCCCACCTAGAAAAAGTCAAAGCTGTCGAGCACTTAATACTACTTGCACAGATCTCCACCCTCGAACCCTATAGCTTTTCTGACTTCTAAACACAGTATTGGCCGTGAAAAGCGGCGGATGAGATGCACGGCTTCGTCCCGGCGTTGATGCTGGGCGTGTCTGCCAGCCTGGCCAATCTTCAGCGGCTGAAGGCCGACGTGCATCTGATTCTGCTAGCGTAGACGGGCGAACTGGGACCCTACGAACTCGATGAAAAGGAAGATGATTAGCACGCGCTTACAACGCTCACTGGCGCAGCGCATCGGGCGAATCGACATCCTGCAGCACGCCGGCATCCTCGACATCCAGCCGGACGCAACGGTCCACATGGGCCTTCAGCACCGAACGCGCCCCTTCATCACCCTTCAACCGGGCAAGCGCCGGCCAGAAATCGCGCCCGAACAACACCGGATGGCCCTGTCGTCCAGCATGACAAGGCAGGACTATCGTTGACCCACTGGCCTCGCGTGCAAGCAAATCCAGGGTCGCGGACGCCACCCAGGGCATATCACCCAACAGAATCGCTACTGCCTGCGCCTCGCTGTCAGCCAGCGAAGCGGCCCCGGCCGCCAGGCTATGGCCCATGCCCAATGTGAAATCCGGACTGGAGACCACCCTGCACCGCGCAGGCAACCCCAGGTCCACGCCTCGCTCCCCTTCACGCAACACCACCCGCACATCATCGAACACTGCGCAGGCGCTCTCTACGCTGTGTACCAGCAAGCTTCGACCGTCAGCCAGCAGCGAACGGCGCTTGTCAGCGCCGAAACGCACACTGCTGCCTGCCGCCAATACCAACGCAACCACGCTCACAGCGCCGCCCGCTCGATGCCATTGCGCGCACGAAGGATATCGGCCAGTACCGCCAGGGCGATCTCGGCCGGGGTCTTGCTGCCCAGGTTCAGGCCTATCGGCGCATGGATGCGCGCCAGCTCGTCGCAACCCAGGCCACCAATTCGCTGCAAGCGTTCGCGACGCTTGTCGGAGGTGGCCTTGGAGCCCATCACGCCGATGTAGAACGCTTCGGTCCGTACGGCTTCAAGCATGGCCAGGTCATCGATTTTTGGATCATGGGTCAATGCCACCACTGCCGTATCGGCATGGCAACCGCCATTGGCGATGAATTCCGACGGCAGCTCGCGGCGCACCTCTATGCCATTCAGCACTACGCCGTCGAGTACTTCGTCACGCGGCTCGCAAAGGATGACCTCAAACCCCATGCCCCTGCCGAATTCGACGCAAAAATGCGCCACGCTGGAATAACCGGCCAGCAGCAGCCGCTGGGCGGCGCCGACACGCAAGCGCACCCGGGCATTTTCCCGTTCCACCCGTGGCCCCTGACTATGGTCATCGAACAGCTGGCGGGTCCCCATAGGCAGGCTCACCTCACGCAGTACCCGGCGCTGGCCCTGCAGCGCACGTTCCAGCTCACGCAGATGCGCCTGCACCTCGCATTCAACCGGCAGGTTCTCCACCAGTACTTCAAGCACACCGCCACACGGCAGGCGAACGCGCGAACGCGGGTCGCTGCCGTCGCCATAACGCACGATGGCAACCGGCTCCGGGAATTCCCCGAGGGCCACGCGTTCGAGAAAGTCGTCTTCGACACAGCCACCGGACAGCGAGCCCAGCCACTGGCCGCTGGCGTTCACCGCCAGCAGCGAACCCGGCGCACGCGGCGCCGAGCCGTAGGTGGCGAGCACCGTGCACAACCATACCCGCTGGCCGTTGCAGGACCACTGCAAAGCCTGACGGATCACCTGTAGATCGAGATGCTGCACGCTTTACTCCGCCTTCAGCTCGGCGAGCTGCTGTACGTTCAGGTCGCCGGGCAATCCACCCCAGGCCTGGCGCAAGTAGTTGACCATATCTGTCACCTGTTGGTCATCAAGCTTGTCGGCAAAGCCCGGCATCGGCTGCATGCGCTCGAAGCCGGTGAACTGCTGTTCACGGATACCCTCGAGGACCACCTTGACTAGATTGCGCGAGTCGGCCTGACGCAGCACGGTGTTGCCGCGCATGGCCACGGCGATGTGCGGCTTGCCCTCGCCGTCGACACCATGGCAGCCGGCGCAGACGTTCAGGTACTGCTGGTGGCCCCGCTTGGCACTGTCGCTCATCCGCTCCAGGGCAACGGCCTCGATAGCCTTGGCCGGCGGCGGCTGGTCGCCCAGCAGGTAGGTGGCCATGGCCGCAAGGTCTGCATCTTCCAGGTGCTGGGTGCTGTGGTGCACCA
This sequence comes from Pseudomonas sp. USTB-Z, assembly GCF_019691255.1. Lineage (NCBI taxonomy): Bacteria > Pseudomonadati > Pseudomonadota > Gammaproteobacteria > Pseudomonadales > Pseudomonadaceae > Pseudomonas > Pseudomonas sp. USTB-Z. Next base: position 4,527 of record NZ_JAECZP010000032.1, on the reverse strand, counting down.
CCGGGAACATCTCGTTGAACATGCTGCCCTGGGCGCTGATGCCGTGCTTGAGGAAGGTGGTCAGGTCCGGCTGCGTCCAGCCGCGCTCGGCCAGGTCCTGGGCCAGCAGGCTTGGCGCCAGGTAGCCACCCAGCAGGCCGCCGCTCAGGCGTTGGTCCTGCTGCAGCGCACCGATCGGATTGCGCGGGGTATGGCATTCGCCACAATGGCCCATGACCTCGACCATGTACTGGCCGCGCTGCCAGGCCGTGCTTTTACCCTCGGTCGGCTGCAGTTGCACGCTCTTGCCATACAGCATGTTCCAGCCGCTGAGCCCCATGCGCACATTGAACGGGAAGCGCAACGCGGTCTGCGGTGCCGGGCGGTTGATCGGCGGTATGGTCATCAGGTAGGCGAGGATCGCGTCCGAGTCTTCACGCTTGATCAGGTGGTACGAGGTGTAAGGCATCGCAGGATAAAGGTTGGCGCCGTCCTTGCGCTTGCCCTCGGTGACTGCGGCGAAGAACTCGTCGGCGCTGTAGTTGCCGATGCCGTACTGTTTGTCCGGGGTGATATTGCTGCCATAAATGGTGCCGAACGGCGAATGGATCGGCAAGCCGCCCGCATACGGCGCGCCGCCTTCGGCGGTATGGCAGGCCATGCAGTCGGCCGCGCGGGCCAGGTATTCACCGCGCTTGACCTGCGCATCGTCGGCCGCCAAGGCAAACGAACTGACCGCCAGCCCGAGGGCCAACGCCGAGGCGCTACGTACGAAGCCCATGTTCAACCCTCCTTGACCAGGCCGAGATCGTTGAGCACCTTGCGGGTGGCATCGTAGTAACGCACGTAGCCTGTGCAGCGGCAGATGTGGTGACCGAGGCTGGCCTCGATGCGGTCTTCCACTTCGCTCTTCTTCAGCGGCTGGCGCTGGGCCGTTTCCACCAGCACGGTAGCGGCGTTGACGAAGCCTGGTGCGCAGTAGCTGCACTGGAAGGCGAACAGGTCGACGAACTTCTGCTGGATCGGGTTGAGCGTCAGGTTGCCGGCCTGGTCTTTTTTGGCATGGCCTTCGATGGTGCGAACCTTCTTGCCTTCGAAGTAATGCGCACCGGTGATGCAGGTGCGCACTTCTTCGCTGGTGCCGTCGGGGTTGTCGACGATCACCACGCAGGCGTGGCAGATGCCCTGGCCGCAACCCAGGCGCGAGCCGGTGAGGTTCTGGTGTTCGTGCAGGTAGTCGATCATCGCCAGGTCCGCGGGAACCTCGACCGGCCCGACCGGTTGACCGTTGAGCGTCAGTTGCAGTGGACGGTTAGCCATTGAGGGCCTCCTTGATACGGGCTGGGGTGATGGGGAGATCGCGCACGCGCTTGCCGATGGCATGCGCGACGGCATTGCCGATGGCACCGACGACCGGGATCATCACCACTTCGGCGATGCCCTTGGAGGGGTCGGTCGGTGACAGCGGCGGGAGGATTTCGCTGGTCTGCTGCCACACCGCCACATCGCGCGCATGCGGCAGGCGGTAGCGGTTGAAGTTCCAGTCGCCCTCCCCGGGCCCACCCTCGTACAACGGCATTTCTTCGGTCAGTGCATGGCCAATGCCCATGGCGATACCGCCTTCGAGCTGGCCCTTGACCAGTTCCGGCACCAGCACCCGGCCACACTCGACCCAACTGTGGTGGTTGAGCACCTGCGTCTCCAAGGTGCCTTTGTTGACCTTGACCTCGACGATGGTCGCCACCGGGCTGTAGTAGGTGACCATGGCGTTGTTCAGCTGGGTGTCGGGGTAGGCCGCATTCTGCCGGTCGAGCAGGTGATAGCCATGGCTGCCCATCTGCGCCTTCTTGGCATTCACCGCACCATCGCCGTACTTCACCGCCATGGCATCGAGGGGGAAGCGCTCGCGCACGCCATCGATGACAAAGTCGGCCTCGGCCCAGCTCCAGCGGTTGAAGCCGTGCACGCTCACGCCAGTAACCAGCCCCATGTCGTGGGCCTTCTGCGCCAGCTGGGCAAACGGAATCGGCGCCAGGCCATTGCCGGTCAGCTCACCGTTGACCCACACCGCATTTTCGCGGCGCACCACCAGCGGGTTGGCCTGGCCGCCGTGCGGGCCTTGGCTCCAGATCGCCATGGCCGCCGGCCACAACCCATGATTGAACAGCACACGCGCCGCTTCGCGGGTGGCATGGCTGAAGTAAAACGCCGAGTTGGTCGCCGACGATGGCGATGCCAGCTTGCCGACCCAGCGCGGGTTGCGCAGCGCGGCGTCCTGCTCCGGCTGGCTGATCAGGTACGGGTTTCCGCTGGTGCTCAATTGCAGCTCTGGCCATTCGGTGACTGCAGTCGTCACCTCGTCGGCCGAACGGCCGAGGAAATCGCTGACCACCAAAGCCTGGGAGGTGGACATGCCGGTGCCCAGCTCGGTGCCGATATGGCGCAGGCTGATGCGGCCATCGGCGCTGAACTCGACACTGGCCATCGGCGCCTCGGAACCTGTGCCGAAGTCCTTCTGGCAGATGGCGAAGCCGACGCCGTACCAGTGGTCCGGGTCCTTGGCGTCCATCTGTTGCTTGCGTGCATCGCGGTTGCGCCACCACTCGTGCACAGCGGCCTTGTCGAGGATCTCGTACAGGCGCAGGGCGCCGGCCGGGACCGCACCCTGGGTGTTCTTCATGCCCGATTTCAGCGCGTTGGCGCGGCGCAGGTCGATGGCATCGACCCCCAGGCGGCCGGCGATCTCATCCACCATCATCTCGGTGGCCGCCATGCTCTGCAGGGTGCCGTAACCGCGCATGGAGCCGGCCTCGACGCCACGGGAATAGTAGGCGGTCACCGACAGGTCGTTCTGTGGCATGTAGTAGATCGACTGCGCTGCCGTGGCGCCCACGGCTGCCACCGACGGGCTGTAGTTGATGCGCCCGCCGCCGTCGCAGCTCATGTCGGCGCGGAAGATCTTGAAGCTGTTGTCCTTCTTGTCCACCGCCAGCTGGTAGCGGATATCGAAGGCATGGCGCTTGATGCCGCTCTGGAACTGCTCGTAGCGGTCGTTGGCCAGGCGGATCGGCACGCCGGCGCCGTAAAGCGCAGCCACCGCAGCATAGAAGACGAAGATGTTGTTGTCTTTTGAGCCATAGCCCACGGTATAGCCCGGGTGCATGTTCAGCGTGTTCAGGGCAAAGCGCGACGGCTTGATCATGTGCACGCATTCCTGCGCCACTTCGAACGGGCACTGAGTGGCGACCACGAAGTGCAGCGTGCCCGTGGCCGGGTCATACCAGCCGTTACCGTTGTCCGGCTCCAGCGCGGCAGGTTCGATGGACGGCGTCTTGTAGCGCTCGTCGAACACCAGCCAGTCCTCGGGCGGGTTGTCCAGCTGCTCGGCCATGCGCTTGGCGTAGAACAAACCCTGCTCGGTCAGGTCGCCGTGCTGGTTGGGCTGCTTCGACCACACCGGCTTGCGGTTGAGAATGGTGGGGAACAGCATGGCGTTCTTCAGGCTGGAGAACTCATCGTCGTCGAACGGCGTGGCGCCGCCCACCCGCACGAAGCGGAAGCTGCCATAAGGGTCGCGCTGGTACAGCGGCGCCTGGGCACCGTAACGGATCGCCTGCTGATTGAACTGCAGCTTGCGCTTGGCCTGGCGGAAGCGCTCGAAGTCGTGCCAGATCAGGATCGCCACCGGGTGGCCGATGAACATCGGCACCTTGCCGGGCGGCAGCAGCGGGTCGGGCGAATGGGCCTCGGGCCAGGCAATGCCGTCCTGTTCGAGGTCGGCGGCAGTGACGATGCGGTCCGGCTGCAGGTCGGTGCCGAGCAGGCTGAGGTCATGCCCGGCATAGATACGATCAACCGTGGTGGCCTTGAGCAGCAGCGCATGGCCCTGCTGCGCGGGCCACCCGGGCATGTCCTTGGCGCGGATGTCGCGGGCGAACACTTTGTCGCCGCAGACCTTGGACAACGCATCGTTACGGAAACGCGCCTTGCCGTCGTGGTTCATCCACTTCTGCGGCGAGGTGGTGACGCGCTCCTCCATCAACGCGGCGAAGGCCTGGCTGCCAAGTGGCGCCATGGTCACGCCGACACCAGCGATCAGGCCGCCTTGCAGAAAGGCGCGCCGGGAAATATCACGGTTGGACATGCTTGATCCTCTGGGCAGTTGGGGCCTGCCCTTTCTTTTGATTCTTGGCCTGGCTTGAGAAAAGCTGACCTTGGCGTCAACTTTACAGCAATTGGGTGGGTATAGGCAAAGTCAAGCCGACAATGTGTCGCGGTGTGTATAGGGCAAGAGGCGGAATTCGCGCTTTGGCGGGTAGGTGTTTGGCGGGAGAGTTTCAGCGCCTGGTAGGTGTTCGCCGCGAGAGTTTCAGCGCCCGGTAGGTGTTCGCCGGGAGAGTTTCAGCGCCTGTGAGATCGAGCGCCGCGCGGGCGGCGCGGAAGTGTCAGATTTTTTGTGTGCGGGCCGGTAACGGCCTGCCGTCAGGCAGGCCTTGATTTCACCAGGTTGGCCTGATGAACCGATCTCCGTACAGAATCGCAAATTGA
>NZ_JAECZP010000031.1:0-67659 GCF_019691255.1 Pseudomonas sp. USTB-Z | reverse complement strand
TACAACCATGACCGCATTAAAATGAAACTCAACGGCCTGAGTCCTGTGGCTTACAGAACTCAAGCTGAGGTAGCCTAGCACCGACCGTCCAACATCTGGGGCGCAGCTCAGACGCGCACAGGCTGTTGTAGGAGCGGGTTCACCCGCGAATGGGCCGGGCCTGCTGGCCAATTTCAACCGACCGTTCGCCGCTGCCGCCGCTACCGTATTCGCGGGTAAACCCGCTCCTACACGTCAACTCAACGCATCCAGCAGTGCCTGGTTCATTTCCGGCGTACCGATGGTAATCCGCAGGAACTGGGCAATACGCGGCTGCTTGAAGTGACGCACGATCACGCCCTGCTCGCGCAAGCGTGCCGCCAGCTCGCCGGCATCCTGCTGCGGGTGGCGGGCGAAGATGAAGTTGGCAGCCGACGGCAGCACCTCAAAGCCCTTGGCCTGCAGCTGACCAACCAACACCTCCCGGCTGTCTATCACCTTGCGGCAGGTGTCCTCGAAGTACTCACGGTCTTCGAACGCCACCGCCGCACCGACGATAGCTGCACGGTCAAGCGGATAGGAGTTGAAGCTGTTCTTGATCCGCTCCAAGGCCTCGATCAGGTCCGGGTGCCCCACCGCCAGGCCCACTCGCAGCCCCGCCAGCGAGCGCGACTTCGACAGCGTCTGGGTAACCAGCAGGTTATCGTAGCGGTCCACCAGGCTGATCGCCGTTTCACCACCGAAATCGATGTAGGCCTCATCCACCACCACCACCGAATCACGGTTGGCCTGCAGCAGCTGCTCCACCACCTGCAACGGCATCAGGCAACCGGTCGGCGCGTTGGGGTTGGGGAAGATGATGCCAGCGTTGGGCTTTTTGTAGTCCTCAATGCGGATCTGGAACTGCTCATCCAGCGCCACCTGTTCGAAGGCAATGCCGTACAGGCCGCAGTACACCGGGTAGAAGCTGTAGCTGATGTCCGGGAACAGCAGGGGCGCATCGTGCTGGAACAGGCCGTGGAAGATGTGCGCCAGCACCTCGTCCGAGCCGTTGCCGACAAACACTTGCGCCGGGGTCACGCCGTAGTACTCGGCCACCGCTTGCTTGAGACGGTCACCGTTCGGGTCCGGGTACAGGCGCAGGTTATCGTTCAGCTCGCCGCGCATGGCCTCCAGGGCCTTGGGCGACGGGCCATAGGGGTTTTCGTTGGTGTTCAGTTTGACCAGGCGGGCCAGCTTGGGTTGCTCGCCCGGCACGTAAGGCACCAGGTCCTTGACGAAGGGGCTCCAGAATCGACTCATGCTCAGTTCCCCTTCTCTTGGGTCAGGATACGGTATTCAGCGCTGCGGGCGTGGGCGGTCAGCGACTCGCCACGAGCCAGGACCGAGGCAGTGTGGCCCAGTTCGGACGCGCCCTGTTCGGAGCAGAAGATGATCGACGAACGCTTCTGGAAGTCATACACCCCCAGCGGCGACGAAAAACGCGCGGTACCTGAAGTGGGCAGCACGTGGTTAGGGCCAGCGCAGTAATCGCCCAGCGCTTCGCTGGTGTGGCGGCCCATGAAGATCGCGCCAGCGTGGCGAATGTGTGGCAGCCAGGCTTGCGGGTCGGCCACCGACAGCTCCAGGTGCTCCGGTGCAATGCGGTTGGCCACGTCCATGGCCTGCTGCATGTCACGCACCTGGATCAGCGCACCACGGCCATTGATCGACTTCTCGATGATATCGGCACGTTCCATGGTCGGCATCAGCTTGTCGATGCTGGCAGCCACACGATCGAGGAAGGCGGCATCCGGGCTGACCAGGATGGCCTGGGCGTCTTCGTCGTGCTCGGCCTGGGAGAACAGGTCCATGGCAATCCAGTCCGGGTCGGTCTGACCGTCGCACACCACGAGAATTTCCGAGGGGCCGGCGATCATGTCAATGCCGACCTGGCCGAACACGTGGCGTTTGGCGGTGGCAACGTAGATGTTGCCCGGGCCGACGATCTTGTCCACCTGCGGCACGCTTTCAGTACCGTAGGCCAGCGCAGCCACGGCCTGGGCACCACCGACGGTGAACACCCGGTCGACACCGGCGATGCAGGCAGCCGCCAGCACCAGCTCGTTGACCTCACCACGCGGGGTCGGTACCACCATCACCACTTCAGCCACGCCGGCAACCTTGGCCGGGATGGCGTTCATCAGCACCGACGACGGGTACGACGCCTTGCCGCCCGGCACATACAGGCCAGCACGGTCCAGCGGGGTGACCTTCTGGCCGAGCACGGTGCCGTCGGCCTCGGTGTACTGCCAGGAATCCTGCTTCTGCCGCTCGTGATAAATGCGCACACGGTTGGCGGCCTTTTCCAGGGCCTCGCGCTGGACCGGGGTAATACGGGTCAGCGCCAGTTCCAGGCGCGCGCGATTGAGGATCAGGTCGTCAATCGACTTGGCGTCAACACCATCGAAGCGCTGGGTGAATTCCACCAGCGCCGCATCACCGCGTTCACGCACGGCCTTGATGATGTCGAGCACGCGCTGATTGACCGCGTCATCGGACACACTTTCCCAGCTCAGCAGATGATCCAGATGTCGGGCGAAATCCGGATCAGCGGCGTTGAGACGGGCAATTGCAGTGGACACGGTCATGGCGAGGGCCTCGTAATATTAGCGAATGCTCAGGCGCCCTAGGGGATTGTGCGAAAAGTGCCTGCGCGACGATCATGCTACGTTAAAAACAGGCTCGGAATGCTCATTTGCAACCAGCAAAGTGGGGCGCGACCCCGGCCGTTCCTCGCCTGTTTTCGTTCTTGCATGATCGCCGCTCGGCGACTTTTCGCACAATCCCAAGCTACCAGTCCATCCGCGCGGGCACCCGAGAAAAATGGCTATGACGCGGATAGACGGGCGCGACAGCGAAGGTCGCGCGCAGGAGTCAACCGCGGTGTCGCGATTCGACCGCTTGACGCAGCGTGTCGATCAGGCTCTGGATACGGGCGTGCTGCATTTTCATGGAGGCTTTGTTGACCACCAGGCGCGAGCTGATCGTGGCGATCAGTTCCTGAGGTTCCAGGCCGTTGGCACGCAGGGTATTGCCGGTGTCGACCACGTCGATGATCTTGTCGGCAAGGTTGATCAGCGGCGCCAGCTCCATCGAGCCATACAGCTTGATGATGTCGACCTGGCGACCTTGTTCGGCATAGTAACGCTTGGCTACGTTGACGAACTTGGTGGCCACACGCAGGCGGCCCTTGGGCTCGGCTGCGCCGACTACGCCCGCAGTCATCAGCTTGCATTGAGCAATCTGCAGGTCCAGGGGCTCATACAGGCCCTGGCCGCCGTACTCCATCAGCACGTCCTTGCCGGCCACACCCAGGTCGGCAGCACCATGCTCGACATAGGTCGGCACGTCGGTGGCACGCACGATCAGCAGGCGCACATCGTCCTGCGTGGTGGGGATGATCAGTTTGCGGCTCTTGTCCGGGTTTTCGGTCGGCACGATGCCGGCCTCGGCGAGCAACGGCAAGGTATCGTCGAGAATACGGCCTTTGGAAAGCGCGATGGTCAACATTGGAACGTCGGTCCTTAAGCGGCTGCTGCCGGCCAGGTCATCGACCTGGCCGCATTCAATTCAAAAGGTGCGTCCTTGCACCCGCGGGGTACTAGCCCGGTACGCGGCGGATTTTCGCGCCGAGCATCTGCAGTTTTTCCTCGATGCACTCGTAACCACGGTCGATGTGGTAGATGCGATCGATCAGGGTATCGCCTTCGGCAACCAGCGCCGACAGCACCAGGCTGGCGGAAGCACGCAGGTCGGTGGCCATGACCGGGGCACCCTTCAGCGCCTTGACGCCAGTGACGATGGCGGTGTTGCCTTCGACCTGGATCTGCGCGCCCATGCGGTGCATTTCGTAAACATGCATGAAGCGGTTTTCGAAGATGGTCTCGATTACCGCGCCAGTGCCTTCGGCAATGGCGTTCAGCGAGATGAACTGCGCCTGCATGTCGGTCGGGAACGCCGGATACGGGGCAGTACGCAGGTTCACGGCTTTCGGCCGCTTGCCATGCATGTCCAGTTCGATCCAGTCCTCGCCGGTGTTGATGTCGGCACCCGCTTCCTTGAGTTTTTCAAGCACGGCTTCAAGGATGGTAGGGTCGGTGTCCTTGACCTTGACGCGGCCACCGGTCACGGCAGCGGCAACCAGGTAGGTACCGGTCTCGATGCGGTCCGGCATGACGCGGTAGTTGGCCGAATCCAGTCGTTCGACACCGTCGATGGTGATGGTGTCGGTACCTGCGCCCTGAATGTTCCCGCCCATGGCGTTGATGAAGTTGGCCAGATCGACCACTTCAGGCTCACGCGCGGCGTTCTGCAACACGCTGCGGCCCTTGGCCAAGGCAGCGGCCATCATGATGTTCTCGGTACCGGTCACGCTGACGGTGTCGAAGAAGAAGTGCGCGCCACGCAGGCCACCTTCAGGCGCCTTGGCCTTGATGTAGCCGCCTTCCACTTCGATCTTCGCCCCCATGGCCTCAAGGCCACGGATGTGCAGATCGACCGGGCGCGAGCCAATGGCGCAACCGCCAGGCAGGGCCACTTCGGCTTCGCCGAAACGGGCAACCATCGGGCCCAGCACCAGGATCGAGGCGCGCATGGTCTTGACCAGCTCGTACGGCGCGACCAGGGTCTTGATGGTGCGTGGATCGATCTCCACCGACAGCTTTTCGTCGATCACAGGCTCGATGCCCATGCGCCCGAACAGCTCGATCATGGTGGTGATGTCGTGCAGGTGCGGCAGGTTGCCCACGGTGACCGGGCCATCGGCCAGCAGGGTCGCTGCCAGAATCGGCAGGGCTGCGTTTTTCGCGCCCGAAATGCGGATCTCGCCGTCAAGGCGAGCGCCGCCAGTAATAATCAGTTTGTCCATTGGAGTCTCGCCGCCAAGTTGGCTCAGGTGCGCTCAGCCCAGGCTGCGCTGCTGAAAAATTTCATGGTTACCGCATGGATGCTGCCATTGGCGATCCACGGATTCAGGTGAGCATAGATCGCCTGCTGGCGTTTGACCGGACTCAGGCCAGCCAACTCGTCGCTGATCACGTTCAACTGGAAGTTGCAGCCTTCGCCTTCAACTTCGACCCGGGAACCCGGCAATTTCTCTTCAAGGAAGCTTTTAACTTCTACGGCCTGCATGCTCAACCTCAATCGGCGCCCGATGCGCACGGGTCGGCCATCATACAAAAAAGCCCCTCGCCTGCGAAGCCCAACGAAGGCTTCGCTGACCGAGGGGCCATCATCCGTGCCTGGCCACTAGCTTGCCAGCACTTCATCGAGATCATAGACCTCGGCAATTTCCCGCATGTCGTCAGGCATGCCACGCACTTCGCACGCCTTGCCAGTGGCCTGAGCATCACGCATGTACGCAAGCAATAACGACAAGCCGACACTCGACGACTTCTCGACAGCCGAGCAATCAAGCACCAGTCGCGGCTCGCGCGAGCCATCGATCAGCACCTTGCCTTGCTTGCGCAAGGCCGGGCCGCTGCGGTAATCCAGCACGCCAGCCAGACGCAGCACGCCCGGCTCTGCCATGCTTACAGCGGCCTCGCTCATTTGACGGTCTTCTCTGGCGAGTTGTCGGCAGCCTGCTTGGCCTTGGCCACTTCGCCAGCCCAGCCGTCGATGGTCTTGTCCAGGTCATTGCCGTTGCGCTGCATGGCATCGGCGAACTGGTCACGGAACAGCTTGCCGATGTTGATGCCGTTGACGATCACGTTACGCACCTTCCACTCGCCGCCAATGTTCTCCAGGGTGTACTGCACGGGGTACACGGCACCGTTGTTGCCGGTAACCTTCATGCCGACACTGGCGCGCTTGCCGTCATCGGCTTTAGCCGGGTCGACAGTGATGCCCTGGTTGTTGTACTCGAGCAAGGCATTGCCATAAAACTGCATCAGGCTGCGCTTGAAGTTTTCCTGGAAGCGCTGCATCTGCTCCGGGGTCGCCTTGCGCGAGTACTTCACGGTCATGATGCTCCGCGAGATACCGTCGGCATCCACCACCGGGCCGAGAATGCGGTTGAGCGAGTCATAGAAGGCGTTGGGGTTGGACTTGTACTGTTCCTTGTTGGCCTTGAGGTCGCCGAGCAGTTCATTGGTGGTGCTTTGAACCACTTCGTGCGGTGTCTGCACAGCCAGGGCCAGCAGGGGGAAGGCCGCCAGCAGCACCAGCAAGCCACGTCGCAGGATCGAAATCATGGGTACTCCTTAATTAGCCGGTTGCGCTTCTTTCGGTTCCTTGCCAACAGAGTTGAGCAGGAACTTGCCAATCAGATCCTCCAGCACCAGTGCCGACTGAGTGTCATGGATGGTTGCACCATCCTTGAGAACGTCGTCTTCACCGCCAACGCTGATGCCGATGTACTTCTCACCAAGCAAACCGGCGGTCAGGATCGAGGCAGTGGAGTCGGTCGGCAGGTTATCGACCGACTTGTCCAGCTGCAACGTCACCCGACCGGTGTAGGAATCACGGTCCAGATCGATGGCGGTGACCTTGCCGATGGTCACACCGGCCATGGTCACTTTAGCTCTGACCGTCAAACCGGCGATATTGTCGAAGTAAGCATAAACTTTATAGGTATCGCTGCTCGGGCTGGCCGACAGCCCGCTGACACGCAGGGCCAGCAGCAGCAGCGCCAGGATCCCGGCCAGGAGGAACAGGCCGACACCGATTTCCAGGGTGCGGTTTTGCATCAGAAATCTCCAAACATCAAGGCGGTCAGAATAAAGTCCAGACCCAGCACTGCCAACGAGGCATAGACCACGGTCTTGGTGGTTGCACGACTGATCCCTTCTGAGGTGGGCTCACAGTCGTACCCCTGGAATACGGCGATCCAGGTCGAGACGAAAGCAAACACCAGGCTCTTGACCAGCCCGTTGAGCACGTCGTCAGTGAAAGAAACACTGTTCTGCATGTTGGCCCAGAACGAGCCCTCGTAGACACCCAGCCAGTCCACCGCCACCCACGAGCCACCCCAGATACCGACCACGCTGAAGATCAGCGCCAACAGCGGCAGCGAGATGAAACCGGCCCACAGGCGTGGCGCAACGATGTACTTGAGCGGGTCGACACCGATCATTTCCAGGCTCGACAACTGCTCGGTGGACTTCATGTTGCCGATTTCGGCGGTCAGCGCGGAACCGGCACGCCCGGCAAACAGCAACGCCGTTACCACCGGGCCAAGTTCACGCAGCAGGGTCAGGGCGACCATCTGCCCTACCGCCTGCTCCGAGCCGTACTTGGTCAGGATGCTGTAGCCCTGCAGCGCCAGCACCATGCCGATGAACACACCGGACACGACGACGATCGCCAGCGACAGCACACCCACCGAGTACAACTGCTTGGTCAGCAGCTGGAAGCCGCCGCCAATACCACCGCGACCGACCAGCGCATGGAACAGGAACAGGCACGAACGCCCGAGCACGGCCAGCACGTCGATTGCCGAGCGGCCCAGCAGGCGGACACGTTCGAGTAAGGATTTTCTGCGCATCAACGCGCCCCCAGCAGGTCGGCGCGGTAGTCAGGCGCGGGAAAGTGGAAGGGAACCGGGCCATCCGGGTCGCCTTTCATGAATTGGCGGATCCGTGGATTGTCCGAACCCATCAGCTCATCAGGCGTCCCCTGGCCCAGCACTTGGCCGTCACCTACCACGTAAATGTAGTCGGCGATGCTGGCGGTTTCTGCCAGGTCATGGGAAACCACGATGCTGGTGATGCCCAGGGCATCGTTGAGCAGGCGAATCAGGCGCACCAGTACCCCCATGGCGATCGGGTCCTGGCCGACGAACGGTTCGTCGTACATGAGGATCTGCGGGTCCAGGGCAATCGCCCGGGCCAGTGCCACACGGCGCTTCATGCCACCGGACAGCTCGTCGGGCATCAGGTCGATGGCACCGCGCAGGCCCACGGCCTGCAGCTTCATCAACACGATGTCACGGATCATTTCGTCCGACAGCTGAGTATGCACGCGCAGCGGGAACGCGACGTTCTCGAACACATCGAGGTCGGTGAACAACGCGCCGCTCTGGAACAGCACGCCCATCTGCTTGCGGGCGTCGAACAGGTCGCTGCGCGACAGCGTCGGCAGGTTCTGCCCGGCAACCCATACCTCACCGCTCGCGGGGCGCAGCTGTGCGCCCATCAGGCGGAGCAACGTGGTCTTGCCGCACCCCGATGGCCCCATGATGCCGGTGACCTTGCCGCGCGGGATGCTGATGTCCACGTTGCTGAAAATGCTGCGCGAACCACGTTTGAAGGTTACACCCTTCAACTCGACCGCGTAGGCGCTATCCACACTCATCTAGACTCCTTGCTAATGCAGCCTCGTCCTAATGGACGCCGGCCTCCATCTGGAAGGCACACGCACCCCTGACAGGCCGAATAGCGGCGAACTATAGCACCGCTGACAGCCCCGCCCCAAGGCCGGGCAAGCAGTCGTTCAGCCCAGGGACAGGCTTTGGTGGTATTCACTGCAGCAATCGAGGAGGTGAGGGTTTTCATCATTGCGCGTATAATCGTCGCCCTTTCATCAGGCATTGCTTTTTCGACATGAGCCAATCCAGCGAGCTGATCCAATCCGCCCAACGCACTCTGCGCCTGGAACTTGAGGCCGTAGAGGCCCTTTTGGCGCGCATCGACGACAATTTCGTCAAAGCCTGCGAACTGATTCTGACCAGCAAGGGCCGGGTCGTCGTGGTCGGCATGGGCAAGTCCGGGCACATCGGCAACAAGATCGCCGCGACCCTGGCCAGCACCGGCACACCGGCGTTTTTCGTGCATCCGGCCGAAGCCAGCCATGGCGACATGGGCATGATCACCCGGGATGATGTCATCCTTGCGCTGTCGAACTCCGGCAGCACCGCCGAAATCGTCACCCTGCTGCCGTTCATCAAACGCCTTGGCATCAAGCTGATCAGCCTGACCGGCAACCCGGACTCGCCGCTGGCCCAGGCCGCCGAGGTCAACCTTGACGCACGTGTCGCACAAGAGGCCTGCCCGCTGAACCTGGCCCCCACCTCCTCCACCACGGCAGCGCTGGTACTGGGCGACGCCCTGGCCATCGCCTTGCTCGAAGCCCGCGGTTTCACCGCCGAGGACTTCGCCTTCTCGCACCCGGGAGGCGCGCTGGGCCGCCGCCTGCTGCTGAAGGTCGAGAACGTGATGCACGCCGGCGACGACCTGCCTCAAGTACCCCGCGGCACCCTGCTCAAGGACGCGCTGCTGGAAATGTCCCACAAAGGTTTGGGCATGACCGTGATCGTCGAAGCCGATGGCAAACTGGCCGGGATCTTCACCGACGGTGACCTGCGCCGCAGCCTGGACCGCAATATCGATGTGCACACCACCCTGATCGACCAGGTCATGACCGTTCACGGCAAGACTGCGCGTGCCGACATGCTCGCCGCCGAAGCCCTGAAGATAATGGAAGACCACAAGATCAACGCCCTGGTGGTGGTGGACCGTGAAGACCGCCCGACTGGCGCCCTGAACATGCATGACCTGCTGCGCGCCGGCGTAATGTAAAGGAGCGATGGAATGAACCAGGACCTCATGCAACGCGGCAAAGGCATCAAGCTGGCAGTCTTCGACGTGGACGGCGTGCTCACCGACGGGCGCCTGTACTTCCTCGAGGATGGCAGCGAATTCAAGACGTTCAATACCCTCGACGGCCAGGGCATCAAGATGCTCATGGCCTCGGGCGTGACCACCGCCATTATCAGCGGGCGCAAGACCCCAGTGGTCGAACGCCGGGCCAGTAACCTCGGCATCCCGCACCTCTACCAAGGCCGGGAGGACAAATTGGTGGTGCTTGACGGCCTGCTCGCCGAACTGGGCCTAAGCTATGATCAAGTGGCTTACCTGGGCGACGACCTGCCCGACCTGCCGGTGATTCGCCGGGTGGCTCTGGGCATGGCCGTAGCCAACGCCGCACCGTTCGTACGCCAGCACGCCCACGGCGTGACCCAGGCACGTGGCGGCGAAGGCGCGGCCCGTGAATTCTGCGAATTGATCATGCAGGCCCAGGGCACCCTGGACGCTGCCAACGCCAACTACCTGTAAGGCTGCCCATGCTCAGCAAGAAAGCCCGAAACATTGTGCTGCTGGGGGCGATAGCCGCCCTGTTGGTAGCCATTGGCTACTGGAATGTCAGCCCGGAAAGCTTCCTCGACAAGCCCGTGGCCCAAGTCGACGAAAGCGCCATCGATTACTACGCGATCAACGCCCACAGCGTGCAGTTCTTGCCCGACGGCAAGCTGCAATACGAAATGACCGCCGACAGGATCGAACACCTCAAGACCAGCGAAGTCACCCAGGTGACCACACCGGACCTGCACCTGTACCGCGGCACCGAGTACCCGTGGCATGTGCAGAGCACGCGCGCCGAGGTCAATCCTGACGGTACCGAGGTCGAACTGATCGACAAGGTACGGATTGCCCGCACCGATGAAAAGCAGCGTGAAACCATCATTACCAGCTCACGCATGACCGTGTTCCCGCAGAAGCAATATGCGCAGACCGAGCAAGCCGTTAGAATCGACGGCGCCGGAGGCACAACTACGGGCAAAGGCATGAAAGCGTATTTGAAAGAAGGCAAGATGGACTTGCTCTCTAACGTAAGAGGACAGTATGAGGCTCGTTAAAACCCTCCCCCTTTTGCTCAGCCTGAGCGCAGCACTGGGAAGCGCGAGCGCCCTCGCCCTGCCGAACGACCGTGACCAGCCTATCCGCATCCAGGCCGACAACGCTCACCTGGATGACAAACAAGGCGTGGCCACTTACACCGGCGACGTGATCATCACTCAGGGTTCGATGATGATCAAAGGCAACACCGTGACCATTACCCGCTCCGCCTCTGGCGATATCGACGTAGTGACCTCGGTGGGCAACCTGGCCTACTTCGAGCAGCAGCAGAGCGCAGCCAAGCCGGACAAGATGAAAGGCTGGGGCGTAACCATCCAGTACCAGTCGCAGAAGGACTTGGTCATTCTCACCGACCGCGCCAAGGTCGAGAGCGAAGGCAATACCACCGAAGGCGAAAAGATCGTCTACAACACTCAGACCCAGGTGGCGACCGCCGGCCGTGGTGGCAATGTGACAACACCCCGTCAGCGCATCGACATGGTGATCCAGCCCAAGAAGAAGGCCGAGTAAATGGCAACCCTCAAAGCCCAGCACCTGGCAAAGAGCTACAAGGGGCGGCAGGTAGTACGTGATGTCAGCCTGTCTATCGACAGCGGCCAGATCGTCGGCCTGCTCGGCCCCAACGGCGCCGGCAAGACCACCTGCTTCTACATGATTGTCGGGCTGGTCCAGGCCGAACAGGGCCGCGTACTGATCGACAACCTCGATGTCAGCCACCAGCCCATGCACGGCCGCGCTCGCGCCGGTATCGGCTACCTGCCGCAGGAAGCCTCGATCTTCCGCAAGCTGTCGGTCGCCGACAACATCATGGCCATCCTCGAGACCCGCAAGGACCTCGACCGGGACGGCCGTCGCAAAGAGCTGGAAAGCCTGCTGCAGGAGTTCCACATCAGCCACATCCGGGACAACCTCGGCATGAGCCTGTCCGGTGGTGAACGCCGCCGCGTCGAAATTGCACGCGCCCTGGCGACCGCACCCAAGTTCATCCTGCTGGACGAACCGTTCGCCGGTGTCGACCCGATTTCGGTCGGCGACATCAAGCAGATCATCCACCACCTCAAGGCCAAAGGTATCGGCGTACTGATTACCGACCACAACGTGCGTGAAACCCTGGATATCTGCGAAACCGCTTATATCGTCAACGATGGCCGACTGATCGCCGAAGGCGACGCTGAAACCATCCTGGCAAACGACTTGGTCAAAGAAGTTTACCTGGGTCACGAGTTCCGCCTCTGACCCGGTACGCGCCTGAAGTACTGGCAAACAGCCCTGAGACTGGGGGTAAAGTTGTTACGGTACTCTAGGCAAACGCTACAATTTAAGGCATAAAACTTGCTTGATCTGGCGCTTCGGCGCCCTCGTGTAGTGGATGGCGCATGCGCGCCGGCGAACAAGGTATTAAGCCCCTGCCATGAAACCATCGCTCGTCCTAAAAATGGGCCAGCAACTGACGATGACACCTCAGTTGCAACAGGCCATCCGCCTGCTCCAGCTCTCTACCCTGGACCTCCAACAGGAAATCCAGGAAGCGCTGGAGTCGAACCCGATGCTCGAACGTCAGGAAGACGGCGAAGACTTCGACAACAGCGACCCGATGGCCGACAACGCCGAGAACAAGCCGGCCGCCGAAGTTCAGGACAACAGTTTCCAGGAAAGCACCGTCAGCGCCGACAACCTGGAAGACGGTGAGTGGAGCGAGCGCATCCCCAACGAGCTCCCGGTTGATACGGCCTGGGAAGACATCTACCAGACCAGCGCCAGCAGCCTGCCGAGCAACGATGATGACGAATGGGACTTCACCACGCGCACATCGGCCGGCGAAAGCCTGCAAAGCCACCTGCTGTGGCAGTTGAACCTGGCGCCGATGTCCGACACCGACCGCTTGATTGCCGTGACCCTGATCGACAGCATCAACGGCCAGGGCTACCTGGAAGACACACTCGAAGAAATCTGCGCCGGTTTCGACCCGGAGCTGGATATCGAGCTGGACGAGGTCGAAGCAGTACTGCACCGCATCCAGCAGTTCGAGCCGGCTGGCGTCGGCGCCCGCAACCTGGGCGAATGCCTGTTGCTGCAACTGCGCCAGCTGCCCGCTACAACGCCGTGGATGACCGAAGCCAAGCGCCTGGTTACCGATTTCATCGACCTGCTCGGCAGCCGTGACTACAGCCAGCTGATGCGGCGGATGAAAATCAAGGAAGACGAGCTGCGCCAGGTCATCGAACTGGTGCAAAGCCTTAACCCGCGCCCTGGTTCGCAGATCGAGTCCAGCGAGCCCGAGTACGTGGTGCCCGACGTCATCGTGCGCAAGGACAGCGACCGTTGGCTGGTAGAACTGAACCAGGAAGCCATCCCACGCCTGCGCGTCAACCCACAATACGCCGGCTTCGTGCGCCGTGCCGACACCAGCGCCGACAACACCTTCATGCGCAACCAGCTGCAGGAAGCGCGCTGGTTCATCAAGAGCCTGCAGAGCCGTAACGAAACCCTGATGAAGGTTGCCACGCAGATCGTCGAGCACCAGCGCGGCTTCCTCGACCACGGCGACGAAGCGATGAAGCCGTTGGTACTGCATGACATTGCCGAAGCCGTAGGCATGCACGAATCGACCATCTCGCGGGTTACCACGCAGAAATACATGCACACCCCGCGTGGCATCTACGAACTGAAATACTTTTTCTCCAGCCATGTCAGCACCTCCGAAGGCGGAGAATGCTCGTCCACGGCGATCCGCGCGATCATCAAGAAACTGGTTGCGGCGGAAAATCAGAAAAAGCCATTGAGTGACAGCAAGATCGCTGGTTTACTGGAGGCACAAGGCATCCAGGTAGCCCGTCGCACCGTCGCCAAGTACCGCGAGTCCCTCGGCATCGCACCGTCGAGCGAACGCAAGCGACTGATGTAGCCCCTGAGATGTGCCACAGCGTTTTCGTGGCAGGTGCAAGACCTGCCTCTTTATGCACGGGCAACAAAGGAGAAGCTGTATGCAAGTCAATATCAGTGGACAGCATGTAGAAGTCACCCAGCCACTGCGCGATTACGTGCTTGAAAAGCTCGCCCGCGTGGAGAGTCACTTCGACAAGATCACCAACGTGCAGGTAATCATGAAAGTCGAGAAGCTTCAGCAGAAGGTCGAGGCGACCCTGCAGATTCCCGGCGGCGAAGTGGTAGCCAACGCCGAACACGAAGACATGTATGCAGCGATCGACGCCTTGGCCGACAAGCTCGACCGCCAACTGAAAAAACACAAGGAAAAACAGCAAAGCCTGCTGCAAGGTGCAGCTGCCCGCTGATCCCCCTCATCCATGATCCGACTTGAAACCATCCTGACCCCCGGCCGTTCCCTCGTGAACGTGCCGGGCGGCAGCAAGAAGCGCGCCCTGGAAAAGGTCGCCACTGTCATCGCCGACCAAGTGCCAGAACTGGAGATGCAAGACGTCTTCGAAAAACTGGTAGCCCGGGAAAAGCTCGGTTCTACCGGTTTTGGCAATGGCATCGCCATCCCGCACTGCCGGCTTGAAGGATGCTCCGCGCCAGTCAGCGCCCTGCTGCACCTGGAAGCGCCTATCGATTACGACGCCATCGATGGCGCGCCGGTGGACCTGCTGTTTGTGCTGCTGGTGCCCGAAGCGGCCACCGATGCCCACCTTGAACTTCTGCGTCAGATCGCCAGCATGCTCGATCGCAAGGAGGTCCGTGATCGACTGCGTGCGGCCACCAGCAACGAGGCCCTGTTCCAGGTTGTCCTGGACGTACAGAACGAGCACTGAACATGCGCCTGATCATCGTCAGCGGCCGGTCCGGCTCCGGCAAGAGCACCGCCCTCGATGTCCTGGAAGACAGCGGTTTCTATTGCATCGACAATCTGCCAGCCGGGCTATTGCCGCAGTTGGCGGAAAATGCACTGATCAACACCGAATTGCTGCAGCCCAAGGTGGCGGTTTCGATCGACGCACGCAACCTGCCCAGCCACCTGATGCGTTTTCCCGAGCTGCTTGAAGAAGCCCGCGCACGGCACATCCAGTGCGACGTGTTGTACCTGGATGCCGATGAAGAGGTCCTTCTCAAGCGCTTCTCGGAAACCCGCAGGCGGCACCCCCTGACCAACGCCAACCGCTCGCTCGCGGAAGCGATCCGCGTGGAAAGCGATTTGTTGGGCCCCATTGCCGACCTGGCCGACCTGAAGATCGACACCACCAACCTGAACCTGTACCAGTTGCGTGACTCGATCAAACTGCGTCTGCTCAACCAACCCGAGCCTGGCACAGCGTTTCTGGTCGAGTCGTTCGGGTTCAAACGGGGCATGCCGGTCGACGCCGACCTGGTTTTTGACGTGCGCTGCCTGCCCAACCCCTACTGGAAACCAGAACTGCGTGAGCACTCAGGTCTCGATCAACCCGTGATCGACTACCTGGCCGCACAACCGGATGTCGAAGACATGTACAACGACATCTCCAGCTACCTGCTCAAATGGTTGCCCCGCTTCGCTGCCAGCAACCGCGCCTACGTAACCATTGCCATCGGCTGCACTGGCGGCCATCACCGTTCGGTGTACATCACCGAGCGCCTTGGTCAACAGCTGCAGCAAACCCTGAAAAACGTCCAGGTCCGTCATCGCGACCTCTAGCCCAAGGATCCACCCCAGATGCCCGCCCGCGAAATCACCATCATCAACAAGCTGGGTCTGCATGCCCGGGCGGCAGCCAAGTTCGTCGGTGTGGCCGGCCGCTTCCCCTGCCAGGTACGGGTGGGTCGCGCCCCGGACAAGCTGGTGGATGGCAAGAGCATCATGGCGGTGATGATGCTGGCGGCAGGCAAAGGCACCCAGGTGCACCTGCATACCGAGGGTGAGCAGGACAACGACGCCATGGATGCACTGGTCGAACTGATCAACAATTTCTTTGACGAAGGCGAATAGGCCTCGCAAACCTGCGCTTGCACAAGATCAGGACATCGCGGTATCCATCACCATCATCAGACAGAAGCCTGTACACAGCCCAAGGCTGGCCAGACGATGATGGCCGTTGCTGCGCGATTCGGGGATGATTTCCTGGGTGACCACCAGCAACATCGCCCCTGCTGCACAGGCCAGCCCCAGCGGCAGCAGCAGTTCGGCAACATTCACCAGCCAGGCACAGATCAACGCCGCTACCGGCTCGACCAAGCCTGAGGCTGCGCCGATCAGGAAGGCCTTGAAGCGCGGCATGCCCGCCCCTGCCAGCACCAGCGCGATCACCAGCCCCTCAGGCACATCCTGCAAGGCAATGCCCATGGCCAGGCTGTCGGCGTCGGCCATACCTCCCCCGGCCGACACACCAATGGCCATACCTTCGGGGATGTTGTGGGCAATGATGGCAATCACGAACAGCCAGATGCGCGCTGCAATCACCGGCTGGTTTGCTGTGCCCACCAACGCTTCAGGCGAAGCCCAGGATACCTTGAGGTCGACCAGGAACAGGCACAACGCCCCGAACATCAGGCCAAAACTGACCAGGCCACCTGCCCCCCAAGGGCTGAAGCCAATCGACTGAGCCGCCGCCAGGCCCGGCATGATCAGGGAAAACGCGGTGGCCGCCAGCATCACGCCAGCACCGAAGCCCAGCAGCGTATCCGCCAGCGCCACGGGCATATTGCGAATGACCAGTACCGGTACTGCGCCCAGTGCCGTACCCAGCGCGCATAAAGCA
Source organism: Pseudomonas sp. USTB-Z (assembly GCF_019691255.1). NCBI lineage: Bacteria > Pseudomonadati > Pseudomonadota > Gammaproteobacteria > Pseudomonadales > Pseudomonadaceae > Pseudomonas > Pseudomonas sp. USTB-Z. Next base: position 51,314 of record NZ_JAECZP010000031.1, on the reverse strand, counting down.
CCGCCCTCCAGGGCGCGCAGCATGCGCGGATCGAGGTCTAGCCAGGCGAGGCCCCGTGCCACCAGTAACGCGGCGCCAGCCAGCAAAAGCAAAGTCCCAAGCGCCAGGCGGAACAGGCGCACACTGCTGACAGACATCACCTCAGAGCGCATACCGGTCCGACTCACTTCAGGGCTTCAAGGTAACGACGTTCAACTTCCACCCAGTCAATGACGTTGTAGAAGGCACCGATGTATTCCGGACGACGGTTCTGGTACTTGAGGTAGTAAGCGTGCTCCCACACGTCCAGGCCCAGGATCGGGGCATTGCCGTGCATCAGCGGGCTGTCCTGGTTGCCGCTACTCTCCACCACCAACGTTTTTTGCGGCGTGACGCTGAGCCAGGCCCAACCGCTGCCGAAGCGGGTCAACGCGGCTTTGGTGAAAGCCTCCTTGAAAGCCTCGAAGCCGCCAAGTTGTGCTGTGACGGCTTGCGCCAGCTGGCCCACAGGCTCGCCACCGCCCTGAGGTGACATGACAGTCCAGAACAGGCTGTGGTTGGCGTGACCGCCGCCGTGGTTGGTCACAGCGCCACGCAGGTTCTCCGGCAGTTGCTTGACGGCAGCGACCAGTTTTTCCACCGGCCATTCGGCCCACTCGGTACCTTCGAGGGCGGCATTGAGGCCGTTCACGTAGGTCTGGTGATGCTTGGTGTGGTGGATTTCCATTGTCTGGGCATCAATGTGTGGTTCCAGCGCATCGTAGGCGTATGGCAATGCAGGCAAGGTATGGGGCATGTCAGTGAATTCCGTAGGCATGGGTTCTGGGTGCCACATCCGGCTGGGCAGCGAGCTCGCTGGCCCCGGCGCTGTGGCGGTTGAGCAAGCGCTCGGTACGCGGGTACTGGCCATACTCGGCAATGAAACTCAGCAGCTCGGTGTAAGTGCGCGCACTGTGGCGCAAGGCGGCATCACGCAGTGCCTGAGGCAGGCGCGCTTCCTGGCAGGCCTGCAGCAGTCGCTGATGAGCTGCGCACAGATAGTCGGCACTTTCATGCGGCTGGTTAAGGCGCAGGTGCAGGTCAGCCAGGTTGTGGTGGGCGATGACGAATGCAGCCACCGCTTCATCCACGTCATGCCAGCGCTCGAACAGCACCTGGGCCAACGCCAAGGCTTGCAGGTAGTGTTCCCGGGCGTCCACCAGTTCGCCTTGTTCGAATAGGCGGTTGGCGGTTTCCGTGGTGCGTTTCCAGTGCTGCATGGTTGTCTCCTGGGCGGTGACGCAGTGTCAGATACCGCCGGCGGTGAGTTTTTCCGGATCCAGCAGCGCTTCAAGCTGGTCGCGGGACAGGTCGGTGTGCTCCAGCGCCACATCGATGATTGGACGACCCTGCTTGTAGGCGGTCTTGGCGATTTCGGCGGCCTTGAGGTAGCCGATGATCGGATTCAACGCCGTGACCAGAATCGGGTTGCGCGCGAGCGCTTCCTTGAGTTTGTCTTCGTTGACCTTGAAGCTGGCGATGGCTTTGTCGGCCAGCAAGCGGCTGACATTGGTCATCAGCTCGATGCTTTCCAGCAGGTTGCGGGCGATCACCGGCAGCATCACGTTCAGCTCGAAGTTACCGGCTTGGCCTGCGACGGCGATGGTCGCGTCGTTGCCAATCACTTGGGCGGCGACCATGGCAGTGGCCTCCGGGATCACCGGGTTGACCTTGCCAGGCATGATCGAAGAGCCCGGCTGCAGAGCTTGCAGCTCGATTTCGCCCAGACCGGCCAGCGGGCCGGAGTTCATCCAGCGCAGATCGTTGGCGATTTTCATCAACGCCACCGCGGTGGTCTTGAGCTGGCCAGACAAAGCCACGGCAGTGTCCTGCGAGCCGATCAGTGCGAACAGGTTCTGGCCGGGCGTGAACTCGATCTTGGTCAGGCCACTGAGCTGGCGAGCGAAACCGACAGCGAACTGCGGATGGGCATTGATGCCGGTACCCACGGCGGTTCCGCCCTGGGCCAGCGCCTGCAAGCGCGGCAGCACACCTTCGATGTGCGCCTTGGCAGCATTGATTTGCGCTGCCCAGCCATCCAGCACCTGACTCATACGCACGGGCATCGCGTCCATCAGGTGAGTACGACCGGTCTTCACGAATTGATGTACTTGTGCCGACTTGACCTCGATCACCTGTACCAGGTGCGCCAGGGCTGGCAGCAACTGCTCGTGCAGGGCCAGCGCGGCGCTGACGTGGATGGTGGTCGGAATGATGTCATTGCTGCTCTGGCCACAGTTGACGTGGTCATTGGCGTTGACCGCCTCACCCAGTACATGGGTAGCCAAGGTGGCGATCACCTCATTGGCGTTCATGTTCGAACTGGTGCCAGAGCCTGTCTGGAACACATCCACCGGGAAGTGCTGGATGAAGTCCTCGGCCAGCAATTGCTCGACAGCCTTGACGATAGCCTGGCCCCGCCCGGCAGACAGTTGCTCCAGTTCGACGTTGGCCTTGGCCGCAGCGGCCTTGGCCAGCAACAAGGCACGAATGAACTGGGCCGGCATACGTTGGCCGCTGATCGGGAAGTTGTCGACCGCGCGCTGGGTCTGGGCGCCGTAGAGGGCCTGGGCCGGCACCTGCAGCTCACCCATGCTGTCACGCTCGATACGGGTATCACTCATCATCAAATCCTTGCATCAGTTCATCGGGAGAAATCGAAGGCAGCAGACGGCAATTGGCCAACTGCAGGGCGTAGGGTTGCCAGCGTTGGTTCTGTTCCTGGCGGTCGAGGTTGCGCAGGTCCAGCAGAGGACGCCAGGCCTGGTCCAGGCACAGACAACGCCAATGCCAGGGGAGCATGCGATCGCATGCGGTATCCAGCAGCAGGCGAAACGCTGTCAGCGCCACCGTCCATGGCGAGGTTTCGGTGCAGCACACCAGATAGCGGCCTTCGGCCAGGTAATGCTCGATCAGGCGCGGCTCGTCGGGGTCGAGCGCACAGCGAATGCGCCGGCTGAGCCAGCGCCAGTTTTCCAGGTAGGGCAGTTCGCGGAGGACGGATTTCATGAACATCATCGCCGGGTTACTGGATAATGATATTCATTATTAAGTGATAAATAGAATCACTTCAAGAAAAAGGTGATGAAATAAAAACCCGGCGCGAGGGCCGGGTCTTCGGATTTGCAGAGAAAGGTGTAGTGCTGTGTAGGCCTCTTCGCGGGTAAACCCGCTCCTACAACGGCCTGTGTCCCCGCCCCGATGTGCGTCTACCACCGTGTAGGAGCGGATGGATCCGCGCTATTGCCGGCGCAGGCTAAAGATCAGCTACCAGCAACGGTCATCCGCTCGATCAACACCGAGCCCGTATGAATATTGCTACGGGTCTCAAGATCGCTGCCAATCGCGACAATCTGTTGGAACATGTCCTTCATGTTTCCGGCGATGGTAACTTCCTGTACGGCATGCTGAATCTCGCCATTCTCGACCCAGAACCCCGCCGCACCACGGGAATAGTCCCCCGTCACCATGTTCAAGCCATGCCCCATCAGTTCGGTCACCAGCAGCCCGCGCCCCATGCGGCGAATCAGCGCGGCCTGATCTTCGACACCGTGGCTGACGAACAGGTTGTGCACACCACCCGAATTGGCCGTACTCGGCAAACCCAGCTTGCGCCCCGAATAGGTACCCAGCAAGTACGACACCAGCTCGCCTTTGTCGACAAACGGTTTGGCATAGGTGGCCAGGCCATCACCGTCGAAGGCGGCGCTGCCCAACGCGCGCGGAATATGCGGGCGTTCGTCGAGGGTCAGCCAGGAAGGGAACAGGCGCTGGCCAATGGTACCCTCCAGGAACGACGACTTGCGGTACAGGTTGCCGCCGGAAATGGCCGACAGGAAGCTGCCGAACAGGCCACCGGCCAATTCGGCCGAGAACAGCACCGGTACCTCGCAAGTCGGCACCGGTCGGGCGCCAAGGCGGCTAGCGGCACGCTGGGCAGCGCGCACGCCGATGCTGCTCGGGTCGGCCAGCAGGTTGCCCTGGCGGTTCACGTCGTACCAGTAGTCACGCTGCATCTGCCCGTTGCCTTCGGCAATCATCACGCAGCTCAGGCTGTGCCGGGTCGAGGCGTAACCACCGATGAATCCATGGCTGTTGCCATACACGCGGCAGCCTTGGTGGGTATTGAGGGTGGTGCCATCGGCGTTGAGGATGCGCGGGTCGGCGTCGAACGCCGCTGCCTCGCAGGCCAGGGCCATTTCGATGGCCTTCTCGGGCTCGATATCCCAGTCGTGGTACAGGTCCAGATCCGGGATTTCACGCGCCATCAGCGCAGCGTCGGCCAAGCCCGAGCATTCATCCTCGGAGGTATGCCTGGCAATTGCCAACGCTGCGGCGACGGTCTCGCGAATCGCCTCCGGTCCACTGGCCGAGGTGCTGGCCGAACCTTTGCGCTGGCCAACATAAAGGGTGATACCAAAGCCTTGGTCGCGGTTGAACTCGACCGTTTCGACCTCACGCTGGCGCACGGTGGTGGACAGCCCTTGCTCCAGCGACACCGCCACTTCGCAGGCACTGGCCCCCTGCCGACGCGCCTCGGCGATGATCGCCTCGACCTGTTCCTGCAATGCTGGCAGGTCTTTCGGACCTACGCTCTGGACTGCACTCATGGTTCTCTCCACTCAAATTCTGCGTTCGGCTTGGGGTCATTCTACGACCGGGCCGGACAAGCGGCCCCCGACTGGTTATCATGGCGGCGATTTCTAGCGGACTGCCACCATGGTTGATTCAAACGACGACGCCTTCGACGGCGAAAAAAGCAAAACCCAGATCAAGCGCGAACTGCATGCGCTGGTCGAACTCGGCGAGCGGCTTACCACCCTCAAGGCCGATACCTTGGCGCGCCTGCCTTTGACCGACGAGCTGCGCAAGGCACTGGCCGAGGCCAGCAAGCACACTGCTCATGGCGCCCGTAAACGCCACATGTCGTTCGTCGGCAAGCTCATGCGCGTGCAAGACCTCGATGCCATCCACGCCTTGCTCGAACAGATGGACAGCTCGACTCGCCAGTACAACGAACGTTTCCACAGCCTGGAGCGCTGGCGTGACCGGTTGATCGACGGTAACGACGAAGACCTCGAGCGCTTCGTCAACGAGTACCCCGACACCGACCGCCAGCAGCTGCGCTCGCTGGTGCGCCATGCCCAGCACGAGAAGGCGCGGAACAAGCCGCCTGCCGCCGCGCGCAAGGTGTTCAAGTACATCCGCGACCTCGACGAGTTGCAGCGCGGGTTGCGCTGACGGACTGGGGCCTTGTAGGAGCGGGCGTGCCCGCTCCTACAATGGCTCCCGAAGCCATCAAGCCCCGGTACCGCCCACGGTAATCGCATCCAGTTTCAAGGTAGGCTGCCCCACCCCAACCGGCACCGACTGCCCGTCCTTGCCGCACGTCCCTACTCCGCTGTCCAGTGCCAGGTCGTTACCGACCATCGAAACCCGGCTCATCGCCTCGGGACCATTGCCGATCAGGGTTGCGCCCTTCACTGGCGCGGTAATCTTGCCGTCTTCGATCAGGTAGGCCTCACTGGTGGAGAACACGAACTTGCCGCTGGTGATATCCACCTGCCCACCACCGAGGTTGGCGCAGTAGATACCCTTCTTCACCGACGCAATAATCTCCTGTGGGTCGCTTTCGCCGGCTCGCATGTAGGTGTTGGTCATGCGTGGCATCGGCAGGTGCGCGTAGGATTCACGGCGGCCGTTGCCGGTCACAGCCATGCCCATCAGGCGCGCGTTCAGCTTGTCCTGCATGTAACCCTTGAGCACGCCATTCTCGATCAGCGTGGTGCATTCGGTCGGGGTGCCTTCGTCATCCACGCTCAACGAGCCGCGGCGGCCTTCGAGGGTGCCATCGTCGACGATGGTGCACAGGCTCGACGCCACTTTCTCGCCAATGCGGCCACTGAACGCCGAACTGCCCTTGCGGTTGAAGTCGCCTTCCAGGCCATGGCCGACGGCCTCGTGCAACAGCACGCCCGACCAGCCCGAGCCCAGCACTACCGGCAAGGTTCCGGCCGGTGCCGGGATCGCTTCCAGATTCACCAGGGCCTGGCGCAGGGCCTCGCGGGCATAGCCCATCACCCGCTCTTCGGTGAAGTAGCGGTAATCGGTACGCCCGCCACCGCCCTGCCCACCGCGTTCACGACGGCCGTTCTGCTCGACGATGACGCTGACATTGAAGCGCACCAGCGGGCGTACGTCGGCAGCCAGGCTGCCATCGGCCGCGGCAATCAGAATGCGTTCCCAGACCCCGGCCATGCTCACGCTGACTTGCTGAATGCGCGGGTCCAGGGCACGGGTGGCGGCATCGACACGCTTAAGCAGCTCGACCTTTTCGGCACGGCTGAGCACGTCCAGCGGGTTGTCCGCGGTATACAGAGCGGCCACCTCCTGGCTGCGGAAGGCTTGCACCGTGCCGTTTTGCCCGGCACGGGAAATCGAACGGGCGGCACGGGCTGCCGAGGTCAGCGCTTCAAGGTTGATCGCGTTGCTGTAGGCGAAGCCGGTTTTTTCGCCGGACTGGGCACGCACGCCCACGCCCTGGTCGAGGTTGAAGCTGCCCTCTTTGACGATACCGTCTTCCAGCGCCCAGGTTTCCGAGATCTGGCCCTGGAAATACAGGTCGGCGGCGTCGATGCCGGGGCCAGCCAACTCACCCAGCACGCTCTGCAGGCTGTCCAGGGTCAAGCCGCCTGGGGCCAGGAGCTGCTCACTGACGGTGGATAACATCTGGCTCATAGTCACTCCGAGGTATGCGCAGGTCGCAACGCGCCCTGCGAAAAAAAGCGCCGGTGCGATACCACCGGCATGCGCGCCCGAATGGACGCTTGTTCTTCAATGTCGCGCTCGGCAAGCAGTACCGCTTCACCTTGCGCCTGTTCTGCGAGAATGCGCCCCCAAGGGTCGACGATCGCCGCATGGCCATGGGTTTCCCGTGGACCAGGATGGGCGCCGCCCTGTGCCGCAGCCAGCAGGTAACACTGGGTTTCGATGGCCCGGGCACGCACCAGCACCTCCCAATGTGCTGCACCGGTCACAGCGGTAAAAGCTGCTGGCGCTGTGATCAGCTCCGCGCCGGCAGCGCGCAGCGCGCTGTACAGTTCGGGAAAGCGCAGGTCGTAACACACGCTCAGCCCCAGCCGCCCGACCGGCGTATCAGCCACCACCACCTGAGCACCCTGCGCGTAGTCATCCGACTCGCGGTAACGGCCCCGGTTGTCGGCCACGTCCACATCAAACAAGTGCAGCTTGTCATACCTTGCCGCCACCTCGCCGTGTTCATCGACCAGCAGCGAGCACGCATGGGCCTTGGCATCGGGCTGGCCGAACGGTGGCAAGGGCAAAGTACCGGCAACAATCCATAACTTGAGGTCGCGGGCGGTGCGTTTCAACCACGGCAGAATGGGCCCTTCCCCCAAGGCTTCGGCACGGCCGATGGCAGCAGCGTCCTTGCGCCCCATGGCGGCAAAGTTTTCCGGCAGCACCGCCAACCGTGCGCCGCCCAATGCGGCCTGCTCCAACAGGGCACCGGCACGCTGCAGGTTGGTCTGCACGTCGTCCTGGCTGACCATCTGGATTACCGCAGCCTTCATGGGTACTCCTAGCGGGATTTCTCGAAAGGTTTCACAAAGGTGATTCTAGGCTCTTTCCACGGCCCTTCGACACGGTAGTGCACGCTGGCAAAGCGTGACACGCGGTCACCGATCAGCCGATCGACCAGGAACAGCGCACCGCCCACCGCCGGCGCGCCGACGATCAACGCCGCCAGCGGCAGGTTGTTGGTCACCGGCAGGCTCACCTGCAAGTCAGCATCGACCCGGTCGCTGACCATGTCCAGCGTGCCGTCGAGCTCGAAGTTGCTCGACGGGCCGGTCACGGTAATCGGTTCGCGGGTCACGTACACGCCACTGCTGGCCACCAGCAAGCCCTTGACCCGGTCATAGGCCAGGCCCTTGTCAAACAGGTCGGAAAAGTCCAGACGCAGGCGCCGGCCAATCGAGTTGAAGTTGAGCAGGCCGAACACCCGCAGCGCCTGTGCGCTGCCTTCGACCTCGACGAACTGGCCGGTGCGCAGTGCTGCATCCATGCTGCCCGAGAAGCGCTTCAGGCCCACCGCGGCCGGCGAACCCGGCCAGCGGCCATCCACATCCAGGCGGAAGTCGCGGCTGGTCACCGTCGGGGCAAAGCCCCAGGCGCTGAGCACATCCGCCAGGTTCTTGCCGTCAAGGCGCCCTTTGTACCAACTGCTGGTTTTGCCCGTTTCACCCTCCCAACCACCACCGCCATCGATGCGTAACCCCTTGAGGTCGAGGTCGATATCACTGGCTGTGACGCCACGTGGGGTCGGCCGCAGCTTGATCGCGGCGCTGCCGTAGAGATCGTCACCGCGATAGAGCTTGTCGATGCTCAGGTCCAGTGCCGGGACTTTGCGCGGATCGAACGAGGCCAGCGGGTCGGGGCCGTCTTCAGCCTGCTGTTCAGCGGCGCTGGCGGCAGGCAGCCGCAAGGTCTGCATGCGCACGACCATGGGCGCGCCCTTGGCATCCGGTACGCGCGCATTACCGATGACTTCCTTGCTGTCGAGGCGCAAATCCCAGGCCGGGCCGCCCCGGGCCAGGCGTACCACGGCCTGGTTCAGGTCCATGCCGAAGGCTTTCAACTGGCCGATGCTCAGGTCGACGCTTTGCAGGTTCTGCCGCGCGCTGCCACCGGGGTCGTCCCCAGCCAGCCGGCCCGCCTGCTCTTGCCAAGGGGCCAGGTCCAGGGTCTCCAGCCGCCCGCGCACCCTCAGCCCCTGGCTGGCAGGTACCCGGGCGTCGCCTGTGCCCAGCACTAGCTCGCCACGGCCCTGAGTCAACGTTTCAGCCGGTGCAGCATAGGCAAAGCGGGCAAGGTCGGCGTAGGCAGCATCGAATTGCCGCTCCGGGCCCTGGAGGCTCATGTTGAAACGGCTGTCACGGGTATCTGCTGCCGCTTTGCCGAACGGAGCCGGCAGGTCGATGGCCAGACCCTTGAGGCTGGAAGTGACACTCAGGCGGTTGTCCCGGCTCCCCAGACTGAGCTGCAACTGATAGGGGAGGTCACCGGAGGCCGGCAAGGCCTGCTTGAACTGCAGCCAGTCAGTCAGCGTCTTGAGCGATACCTGGCCATTGGCATTGATGCGGGTCTGCATCTGCCCAGCCTGACCTTCAGCGGTTATTTGCGCCGTTACCGGCTTGCCGAAGGCCTGCAGACTGATGCCTTTGCCACTCAGGCCCTTGTCGAAGTCGAAGCTGAAGTCGCCCTTCAGGCGGTTCAACTCCAGGCTTGGCGGGGCCACTTTCAGGCGCGCATCGTGGGTGGCGAAGTCCACCTGCACTTTTGGGCGCTGCCCACGGACCAGCGGGATATCGAGCTTGACCTTACCCTTCAGCGGCCCCTCACCTTCCCAGCCGGCGAAAATCTCACCGGTGCCGATTGGCGCTTCCTTGAGAATCTTCAGGCCATCACCCAAGCTACCGTCGAAGTCGCCATCCAGGTAGAGGTGGCTGTGCTGATTACCGTCGACATGCGGGATATCGACATTCACATCGCTGACCTTGGTGTCAAGCAGCACGCCTCGCTGGGCCTTGATGCGCACGCCACTGTCCTCGATGAACACATCGCCATCGACGTGCTGCACCTGTGGCCAACCGGGCTGGAAGTCCAGGGCGGCATCATGCACCTTGAAGAACAGGCTGATGCTGCGCGCTTGCGGCGCTGCACCATGGTTCAGCGAGCCCTGATACTGGAAGTAGCCTTCATCCACAGCGCCTTTGACGATAGCGCTGCGCAGCCACTCGTCGAGGGCCGGGCTGAGCACCTCGGGCAGATACTTGGCAGTATAGCGGCCATCGCCTTCGGTCAGGCCGACGCGCAGGTCCATGTAGTCCTCGCGGCCTTCCTCGAACAACAGGCGAATCAGGAAGTCACCGGCGATCTTGCCCTCCTCGCCCAGCACCTTGAGGTAGGGCGCAATCAGGGTGAAACCGTCTTTGTCCAAGGTCCAGGTCAAGCGCGCATTCGCCTTCTGGTAATGCCAGGGCTTGGCGAAGATCGGGTACAGATGCAGCATGAACGCATCGGTATCCAGGCGCAGCTCGCCGTGGCCCAGGTCACCACTGATGCTGCCACTGACGTTACCGGCCGCCGGGGCGTTGTGATAAGCATCGAAGCCTACCTTCTCCAGGTTGGCTGCGAACTGCAGGCGCTGGTCACCCTCGGCCTTGGGCCTGGCCTCGAGGCGCACATTGCGCAACGCACCGGTCACCTTCAAGCCATCGACCACATCCTTGACCTTGTCCGGCAGGGGGGCCAGGGCATCGATCAGCGGAGTCAGCGGGGTGAGGTCGAGGCGGTCGGCCTGTAACTGCCAGCTTTCATCGGCCGCGTTCTGGCCAGGGCGCTGCTGCAACTGCAGGTGAGACTCCCAGCGGGCCTTGCCGAGGTCCATGGCCAACGAGTCGACGACCACATCGAAGCCTTGCTCCCGGCGCTGGAACCAGGCGCCCAAAGCCAGATTATTCAGGTTGGCAGCCTTGCGCCCGGCATAGGCCCCCTCCAGCCTGGGTGCATTGAGCCTTACGACGGCCCGTTGCAACTGCCCCTTGCTCCAGCCGATCCAGAACTCACCGCCAGCCCGCAGGGTGTCAGCATGCCACTGCCCCAACACCCTGGGCGGCAACCAATGTGCCCAGTCACTTTGCGGCAGGCTGACATAGGCTTCTACCTCGCCATCACGCCAAGCGTCGGGCGACATACGGCTGTTCAGGCTCAACGCCAGGGGTTGGCCGTCAGGCAGGGTCGCACGCAAATCCAAGGCCTGACGGGTGGCACCGGCCTGCAGGCCGGCACTCACATAAGTCAGGGTCAGCGGGTCGCGCTGCCAGGGGTGCAGAGTGACCAGACTGTCGAACACATCGATGCGCCCCAGCTGGCGCAGGCGCTGCAGCAAGTCGGCAGGGTCCAGCGGCGCGTCGTCCTTCTTCGGCAGGCCTTCCAGGCTCCAGGCGCCCTGCTCGTTCTCGCGAAGGATCAGTTGCAGCCCGCCCAGCTGGATGCGCGCCAGGCGGACTTCGCGGGCGGTGAGGCTGGCCCAGATGTCGGGCACCACCATGACGTCGTCCAGCCGGAGCGCCTTGGTGCCTTCGCCCAATTGCAGGTCGCGCACCCGCAGCACAGGGGCCAGTCCGCTCCAGTGCCCTTCCAGGGCACCGACATGCACGGGCATGCCCAGCGCCTGCTCGGCCTTGCTTTCTACGTCGGCACGGTACTCGGCTACCAGCGGCACCAGTTCACGACCAAGGCTGACATACAGCGCCACCAAAACTGCCAGCAGGGCACATATGCCCAACCCCCAGCGGGTCAGAGCAACAAGAACGCGGTTCAGACGTCCCATGGCCATGGCCCTCCAAGTCGTTTATCCATGATGGCCCGTCGTGCCGGTTTTGCCAGCACGACGATGCAGTGGCGTATTTCAGAAGACCTCAGAGCAGCACCACGTCGTATTGTTCCTGCGAATACATCGACTCGACCTGGAAGCGAATGGTTCGACCGATAAAGGCTTCCAGTTCCGCCACGTTGCCTGACTCTTCATCCAGCAGGCGGTCGACAACCTTCTGGTTGGCCAGCACACGGTAGCCTTCAGCCTGATAGGCACGGGCCTCACGCAGGATCTCGCGGAATATTTCGTAACAGATGGTCTCGGGTGTTTTCAGCTTGCCGCGGCCCTGACAGGCCAGACACGGCTCGCAAAGCACCTGTTCCAGGCTTTCCCGCGTACGCTTGCGGGTCATCTGCACCAGGCCCAACTCGGTGATGCCGATGATGTTGGTCTTGGCGTGATCGCGCTCCAGCTGTTTTTCCAGGGTACGCAGTACCTGACGCTGGTGATCTTCGTCTTCCATGTCGATGAAGTCGATGATGATGATGCCGCCAATGTTGCGCAGGCGCAGTTGCCGGGCGATGGCGGTAGCGGCCTCGAGGTTGGTCTTGAAGATGGTTTCTTCGAGGTTGCGATGGCCGACGAAAGCCCCGGTGTTGACGTCGATGGTGGTCATCGCTTCGGCCGGGTCGACCACCAGGTAACCGCCGGACTTCAACGGCACCTTGCGCTCCAGAGCCCGCTGAATCTCGTCTTCGACACCGTACAGGTCAAAGATGGGGCGCTCGCCGGGGTAATGTTCGAGGCGGTCGGCAATTTCCGGCATCAACTCGCCAACGAACTGCGTGGTCTTCTGGAAGGTTTCCCGCGAGTCGATGCGGATCTTCTCGATCTTCGGATTGACCAGGTCGCGCAGGGTACGCAGGGCCAGACCAAGGTCTTCGTAAATGACCGTGGGCGCGCCGCAGGTCTTGATCTGGGTGCCGATCTGCTCCCACAGGCGGCGCAGGTAACGGATGTCCTGCAAGATCTCCTCGGCACGCGCGCCTTCGGCGGCGGTGCGCAAGATGAAGCCGCCGGCATCCTTGATGTTCTCGCTGTCCATGCAGTCGCTGACCACTTGCTTGAGGCGCTCACGCTCGGCCTCGTCCTCGATTTTCAGCGAAATACCAACATGACTGCTGCGTGGCATGTACACCAGGTAGCGCGACGGGATCGATAGCTGGGTGGTCAGGCGCGCCCCCTTGGTGCCGATCGGGTCCTTGGTCACCTGCACCACCAGGGCCTGGCCTTCATGTACCAGTGCGGTGATGTTCTCTACCGCCGAGCCTTCGCGCTGGGAGATTTCCGAGGCATGGATAAACGCTGCGCGCTCGAGGCCGATGTCGACGAAGGCCGCCTGCATGCCTGGCAGCACACGCACCACCTTGCCCTTGTAGATATTGCCGACGATGCCACGGCGCTGGGTGCGCTCGACATGCACTTCCTGCAGCACCCCGTTTTCCACCACCGCCACACGTGACTCCATCGGGGTGATGTTGATCAGGATCTCTTCACTCATGGCAGGCTCTCGTCAAAGGTTCTTTCTAATGATGGATGGCGTATGCACTGCTGGCTACTGCGGGTTTGTTACCTCTGGCGTATGCGCGAGCGATTGCCAGCAGGCGATGCCGAACTGGCCAAGCAAATCGGCCGTTTCACAGAGCGGCAAGCCGACCACCGCCGAATAGCTGCCGGAAAGACCGGTGACGAAGACCGCACCCAGCCCCTGGACGGCATAGCCGCCAGCCTTGTCAGCTGGCTCACCGCTGGCCCAATAGCGTTGCGCTTCATCGGTGCGGATGGCGCGAAAGCGCACTGTGCTGGTCACGCAAAAACTGTGCACACGCTGGCCATCGTCCAGGGCGACAGCGGTCAGCACCTGATGCTCGCGGCCTGACAGGTCAGCCAGCATGGCCAAGGCATCTTCACGGTTTTCCGGTTTGCCGAGAATACGACCATCGAGCACCACGGCAGTGTCTGCGCCGAGCACTACAGCCGGGCCGTCGACACGGGCCAGGCCGGCGGCGGCCTTTGCCCGGGCCAGGCGTTCGACGTAGGCAGGGGCGCTTTCGCTGGGTAGCGGAGATTCATCGATGGGGGCACTGATGACAATGAACGGCACGCCGATCTGCGTCAGCAGTTCACGACGCCGGGGCGAGCCTGAAGCCAGGTATAGCGGGGTCATGCAGACATCTCCCTGTCAGTGGCGCGTTGCCGTCAGTTGATGTGCAAGCGTCGACGCAGGTCGCGCAAGGCAAAGCTGATCCACGGCCAGAGCAAGGCGCTGATCACCGCCGACCAGACCAGCGCCAGGGTGGGCAGGCGGTTGCCGGTCAGTGCACTGAGCCACAGCTGGATCAACTGGGCGATACCAAAGATCACCAAAATGACCAGGCTTTGCTGCCACATGGGGAACATGCGCAGACGCTGCTGCAGGGACAGCACCAAGAAGGTGATGAGGGTAAGGACCAGCGCATTCTGCCCCAGCAGCGTGCCATACAGCACGTCCTCGGCAAGGCCCAGCACGAATGCCGTGGTCATGCCGACCTTGTTCGGCACGGCAAGGGTCCAGAACGACACCAGCAAGGCCAGCCACATGGGCCGGAACACTTCCATGAACTGCGGCATGGGGGAAACGCTGAGCAGCAGGCCGATGGCGAACGTAAGCCAGATGACCCAGCCGTTATTGCGGCGTGATGCAGCCATCATTGCCTCCGGGGTTGAGCGGGTGCGGCCGGCGTGGCAGGTGCAGCAGACGGGGCTGCTGGCTGCGCGACCGGAGTGGCCGGTGCTGCCGGTGTGACCGACGCGGCAGGCGTGCCAGCGGCGGGTGCGACCTGATCACGGGTAGCGGCCGGTTGGCCACCAGGTGCAGCCCCCTTTCGGTCAGCCTCTTCCTGGGCAATGGCGGCATCGGTGGCACGCTGCTCCGGGCTACGCCGGTCACTGAACACCAGCAACATGTAGCGGCTGCGGTTGAGCGCGGCGGTGGGGATGGCACGGACGATGGCAAAGGGCTGGCCGGAATCGTGGATCACTTCGTTGACTGTGGCCACCGGGTAGCCGGCAGGAAAACGCTGCCCCATGCCGGAACTGACCAGCAGGTCGCCTTCCTTGATGTCGGCAGTGTCGGCCACATGGCGCAACTCCAGGCGCTCCGGGTTGCCAGTGCCGCTGGCGATGGCTCGCAGACCGTTGCGGTTGACCTGCACCGGAATGCTGTGGGTGGTATCGGTCAGCAACAGCACCCGCGCGGTATAGGGCATCAACTCTACGACCTGGCCCATCAGGCCGCGGGCATCGAGCACCGGCTGGCCCAGGAACACACCATCACGCTCACCCTTGTTGATCAGAATGCGGTGGGTAAACGGGTTGGGGTCGACACCGATCAGCTCGGCCACTTCAACCTTTTCGTTGACCAGCGCCGAAGAATTGAGCAGCTCGCGCAGCCGCACGTTCTGCTCGGTCAGGGCCGCCAGCTTCTGCAGGCGCCCCTGCAGCAGCAGGGCTTCGGTCTTGAGCTTCTCGTTTTCGGCAATCAGCTCGGTGCGGCTACCGAACTGGCCGGCCACACCTTGCCAGGCACGCTGTGGCAAATCGGTGATCCAGTACGACTCCATCAGCACCAGGCCCATCTGGCTGCGCACAGGTTTGAGCACGTCGAAGCGCGCGTCGACAACCATCAACGCGACCGACATCACCACCAGAACGAGCAGGCGAACGCCCAGCGAAGGGCCCTTGGAGAAAAGCGGTTTAATGGGCCGTTCCTCGTGGACGACTCAGGAGGTCATTGGACATGGAACAACGCACCAGCCTGGTTGCGGGTTGACGGATACGGCGCCCAAACGGGCGCCAGCCCAGCGCATACAGGTAGCACTGTACGTACTACCTGTAAACCGGGCGCTCGTGAACAGCGAGCGGGATCACTCGCTGGAGAGCAGGTCCATCGCGTGCTTGTCCATCATCTCCAGGGCGCGACCGCCGCCACGGGCGACGCAGGTCAGCGGGTCCTCGGCGACGATCACCGGCAGGCCGGTTTCCTGGGCCAGCAGTTTGTCGAGGTCACGCAGCAGCGCACCACCACCGGTCAGCACCAGGCCGCGCTCGGCGATGTCCGAGGCAAGCTCCGGCGGCGATTGCTCGAGGGCGCTCTTGACCGCCTGGACGATGGTCGCCAGCGATTCCTGCAGCGCTTCGAGCACTTCGTTGGAGTTCAGGGTGAAGGCACGCGGTACACCTTCGGCCAGGTTACGACCACGCACGTCGACTTCACGTACTTCGCCACCTGGGTAGGCAGTACCGATTTCCTGCTTGATACGTTCGGCGGTGGATTCGCCGATCAAGCTGCCGTAGTTGCGGCGCACGTAGGTAACGATGGCTTCGTCGAAGCGGTCACCGCCAACGCGGACGGACTCGGCATAGACCACGCCGTTCAGCGAGATCAGGGCGATTTCAGTGGTACCGCCACCGATATCGACGACCATCGAACCGCGGGCCTCTTCAACCGGCAGGCCGGCACCGATGGCAGCGGCCATTGGCTCTTCGATCAGGAACACTTCACGGGCACCCGCACCGAGGGCCGACTCGCGGATGGCGCGGCGCTCGACCTGGGTAGACTTGCACGGCACGCAGATCAGCACGCGCGGGCTCGGCTGCAGGAAGCTGTTCTCGTGAACCTTGTTGATAAAATATTGCAACATTTTTTCGCAGACGCTGAAGTCGGCAATGACGCCGTCCTTCATCGGACGAATGGCTGCAATGTTGCCAGGCGTACGGCCCAGCATGCGTTTGGCTTCGGTACCGACGGCGACAACGCTTTTCTGGTTGCCATGGGTACGGATGGCAACAACCGAGGGCTCATTCAGGACGATACCGCGCTCACGCACGTAAATAAGGGTGTTGGCAGTACCCAGGTCGATAGAAAGATCGCTGGAAAACATGCCACGCAGTTTCTTGAACATGGGAAAGTGACCCTGGGGAAAGCGTGGGTAAAAAAGTGCGGCAAACTCTAACAATGGCAGGGATTTTGGGCAAGGAGCCAATATGTTAAATTGGCTGTTTTTCCGAGCACGCCAGCAGAATTTCGCGGCCGTTAGACCGCCAGAAAGCTGACATGTTCCTCACCGCGGACCCAAATTCCGTTCTTTGTTTCCCTTGGAGATCCTCATGGCGCTTGAACGCTGCGACGTGGAAAAGATCGCCCATCTGGCCCGCCTGGGCCTGAATGATGGCGAACTGCCACGCATTACCGACGCCCTGAACAGCATTCTCGGCCTGGTCGACCAGATGCAAGCGGTCGATACCACTGGCATCGAGCCCCTGGCCCACCCGCTGGAGGCCAGCCAGCGCCTGCGTCCTGACCAAGTCACCGAAAGCAACCAGCGCGATGCCTACCAGGCCATCGCGCCGTCGACCGAAAGCGGTCTGTACCTGGTTCCCAAAGTCATCGAGTAAGGGATAGAGCCTGCCATGCATCAATTGACCCTGGCCGAGATCGCCCGCGGACTCGCCGACAAATCGTTTTCTTCCGAAGAGCTGACCGGCGCCCTGCTGGCGCGCATCAAACAGCTCGACCCGCAGATCAACAGCTTCATCAGCATCACCGACGACCTGGCCCTGGCTCAGGCGCGTGCCGCCGATGCCCGTCGCGCCGCTGGCGAAACCGGCGTGCTGCTGGGTGCACCGATCGCCCACAAAGACCTGTTCTGCACCAACGGCGTACGCACCAGCTGCGGCTCGAAGATGCTCGACAACTTCAAGGCGCCCTATGACGCCACCGTGGTCGCCAAGCTGGCCGAAGCCGGCATGGTCACCCTGGGCAAGACCAACATGGACGAGTTCGCCATGGGTTCGGCCAACGAATCCAGCCATTACGGCGCGGTGAAGAACCCGTGGAACCTCGAGCACGTTCCGGGCGGGTCGTCCGGTGGTTCGGCCGCTGCTGTGGCCGCGCGCCTGCTGCCCGCCACCACGGGCACCGACACCGGCGGCTCGATCCGCCAGCCAGCGGCACTGACCAACCTCACCGGCCTCAAGCCGACGTACGGTCGTGTGTCGCGCTGGGGCATGATCGCCTACGCCTCCAGCCTCGACCAGGGCGGCCCACTGGCCCGCACCGCCGAGGACTGCGCGCTGCTGCTGCAAGGTATGGCCGGTTTCGACGCCAAGGACTCCACCAGCATCGAAGAACCGGTGCCGGACTACAGCGCCAGCCTGAACGCTTCGCTGCAGGGCCTGCGCATCGGCCTGCCGAAAGAGTACTTCGGTGCCGGTCTAGACCCACGCATCGCCGACCTGGTCCAGGCCAGCGTCAAAGAGCTGGAAAAGCTCGGCGCAGTGGTCAAGGAAATCAGCCTGCCGAACATGCAGCATGCCATTCCGGCCTACTACGTGATCGCCCCGGCTGAAGCCTCTTCCAACCTGTCGCGTTTCGACGGCGTACGCTTCGGCTACCGCTGTGAAGAGCCCAAAGACCTCACCGACCTGTACAAGCGCTCACGCGGCGAAGGGTTCGGCGTTGAAGTACAGCGCCGCATCATGGTCGGTACCTACGCCCTGTCGGCCGGCTACTACGACGCCTATTACGTGAAGGCGCAGCAAATCCGCCGCCTGATCAAGAACGACTTCATGGCCGCCTTCAACGATGTCGACCTGATTCTCGGCCCGACCACGCCAAACCCGGCCTGGAAGCTTGGCGCCAAGAGCAGCGACCCGGTTGCCGCCTATCTCGAAGACGTCTACACCATCACCGCCAACCTGGCGGGCCTGCCTGGCCTGTCGATGCCAGCAGGCTTCGTCGACGGCCTGCCGGTCGGCGTGCAACTGCTGGCGCCGTACTTCCAGGAAGGCCGCCTGCTCAACGTCGCGCACCGCTACCAACAGGTGACCGACTGGCATACCCGCGCCCCCAACGGCTTCTGAGGAATTCACACATGCAATGGGAAGTTGTGATCGGGCTGGAAATCCACACTCAGCTCGCCACCCAGTCGAAGATCTTCTCCGGCAGCGCTACCACCTTTGGCTCCGAGCCGAATACTCAGGCCAGCCTGGTTGACCTGGGCATGCCCGGCGTACTGCCGGTGCTGAACGAGGAGGCCGTGCGCATGGCGTGCATGTTCGGCCTGGCCATCGATGCCGAAATCGGCAAGCGCAACGTGTTCGCACGCAAGAACTACTTCTACCCCGACCTGCCCAAGGGCTACCAGATCAGCCAGATGGACCTGCCGATCGTCGGCAAGGGCCACCTGGACATCGCGCTGGAAGACGGCACCATCAAGCGCATCGGCGTAACCCGCGCGCACCTGGAAGAAGACGCCGGCAAGAGCCTGCACGAAGACTTCAGCGGCTCCACCGGCATCGACCTGAACCGTGCCGGCACCCCGCTGCTGGAAATCGTCTCCGAGCCTGACATGCGCAGCGCCAAGGAAGCCGTGGCTTACGTCAAGGCAATCCACGCGCTGGTGCGCTACCTGGGCATCTGCGACGGCAACATGGCCGAAGGTTCGCTGCGCTGCGACTGCAACGTATCGATCCGCCCGAAAGGCCAGACCGAGTTCGGCACTCGCTGCGAAATCAAGAACGTCAACTCGTTCCGTTTTATCGAGCGCGCGATCAACAGCGAAATCCAGCGCCAGATCGACCTGATCGAAGACGGTGGCAAAGTCGTGCAGGAAACACGCCTGTACGACCCGAACAAGGACGAAACCCGCTCCATGCGCAGCAAAGAGGAAGCTAACGACTACCGTTACTTCCCCGACCCCGACCTGCTGCCGGTGGTCATCGAGGACAGCTTCCTCGAAACCATTCGCGCCGGCCTGCCGGAGCTGCCGCCACAGAAGGTCGAGCGCTTCCAGACTCAGTACGGTCTGTCGGCCTACGACGCCAACGTGTTGGCTTCCAGCCGCGAACAGGCTGACTACTTCGAAGAAGTGGTGAAGATCGGTGGTGATGCCAAGCTGGCGGCCAACTGGGTCATGGTCGAACTGGGTAGCCTGCTGAACAAGCTGGGTGTCGAAATCGATCAGGCGCCGGTCAGCGCTGCGCAACTGGGCGGCATGCTGCTGCGCATTCGTGACAACACCATCAGCGGCAAGATTGCCAAGACCGTGTTCGAGGCCATGGCCGCCGGTGAAGGCGATGCCGACAGCATCATCGAGAGCAAAGGCCTGAAACAGGTTACCGACACGGGTGCGATCGACAAGATGCTCGACGAAATGCTGGCAGCCAATGCCGAGCAGGTCGAACAATATCGCGCAGCCGATGAGGCCAAGCGCGGCAAGATGTTCGGCTTCTTCGTCGGTCAGGCCATGAAAGCCTCCAAAGGCAAGGCCAACCCGGGGCAGGTGAACCAATTGCTCAAGGCCAAGCTCGAAGGGTGATGGTTTTACCCCTGTAATGCTGCGAGGGCTTCGCCCTCGTTCGCGGCTGAAGCCGCTCCTACACAAGCCAGCGTTTTCCCTGTAGGAGCGGGTTTACCCGCGAATGGTCGCACCGGAGAGCACCTGACTTGCTAAAACGTTCCCTCGGCACCCTCGCCCTGTTTTCTTTCCTGGCCGGCTGCGCCAGCCATGACATCGACCCGCGCGGCTACGACCAGACGGGCACCGCTTCCTACTACGGCTCGCGCCACCATGGCAAACGCACCGCCAGTGGCGAACCGTTCAACCAGCACGGCCTTACCGCCGCGCACCGCAGCCTGCCCTTCGGCACACGTGTACGGGTGACCAACATGGCCAACCAGCGCAGTGTGGTGGTACGCATCAACGACCGTGGCCCGCACACCCGCGGCCGCCTGATCGACCTGTCTCGCGCAGCAGCAGAAAAAATCGGTATGCTCCGTAGCGGAACAGCGCGCGTGCGCGTACAAGGGCTTAGCGACTGACGCGACAGGAGTCCGACCATTTTCGACCTGGCCACCCTTCCCACTTTTAGCCTGCTGCAAATGGGCGTTGCCCTGTTGTTGCTGATCGGTGGCGCCGAGCTATTGGTGCGCTCCGCCTTGCGCCTGGCGCAGCGCCTGCACGTTCGCCCGCTGATCATAGGCCTGAGCCTGGTGGCCTTCGGCAGTACCGCGCCACAATTGACCGTAAGCCTGCAGGCCGCCTACCAGGGTGCGCCGGATGTGGCAGTAGGCAGCGTGATCGGTAGCAACATCTTCAATGTACTGGTCATTCTCGGCCTGGCCGCGCTGATCATCCCGCTGCGGGTGTCACGCCAGCTGGTGCGCCTGGACATTCCCTTGATGATCCTTGCCAGCGGGCTGGTGTATGCACTGTCCGCCAATGCCCACCTGGGCAGGGTTGAAGGGGCACTGCTATTGCTGGGGCTGGCCGGTTACCTGGCAATGCTCTGGCATCAGTCGCGCCATTACGCACGCACCTACCCGGCCCCGGACGCCGCCAGGTCCGGTGCCGGGCGCTTCTGGTCAGGTACGCTGCTGCAGATACTGGTCGGCCTTGGCCTGCTGAGCCTGGCGGGCCACTTGCTACTGGAAGCTGCCATCGAGATGGCCACCGACCTGGGCCTGTCCGAGCGTATTATCGGCCTGACGGTCGTCGCCATCTGCACCTCCATGCCGGAACTGGCCGCTGCGCTGATCGCCGCCTTGCGTGGCGAACGGGAGATCGCCGTGGGCACGGTGATCGGCAGTAACCTGTTCAACCTGCTGGCCGTACTGGGCCTGACCGCACTGATCACCCCGGAACCCCTGTCGATCTCGCCTAACGCGCTGTCTTTCGATCTGCCTGTAATGCTCGGCGTTGCTGTCCTGAGCCTGCCAGTGTTCTATTCCGGTTACCGCATTACTCGCGCAGAAGGCCTGGTGTTTCTTTGCCTGTACCTGGCCTACGGCCTTCATGTGGCGGCTTTTACCATGGGTATGCCGCTGGCTGGCCGCCTGGAGCGATTGATGCTGTTCTATGTACTGCCGGTGCTCGCTACGGTGTTGCTGTACACCACTGTGCGTGCCTGGCGGAGGCAGCATTGAGGGGCATGGAAGGGGAACGCGTCAGGGCCGCCAGACGCATGCCTTTAGGCTTTCATCGCCTGTGAGATCGAGCGCCGCCCGCGCGGCGCTCGATCTCACAGGCGCCGAAAATCTAACGGCATACCCCTTACGAACAAACCCGATCAGCCCTTGGCCTGGCGAGCCTTCTTCAGCTTGAAGGCCACCCACAGCACAGCGATCCATGCAGGGATCAGCATTACCGAGATGCGAATCGGCGGCGTCAGGTACATCACCACCAGGATCAGCACGATGAACGCCAGGCACAGGTAGTTGGTCAGTGGGTGCCCCAGGCTTTTGTAGAAGGGGGTGATCCCGGCGGCCAGCTTGGCCTTGCGGAATTTGAGGTGGGTAATGCTGATGCTCGCCCAGTTGATCACCAACGCGGACACTGCCAACGCCATCAGCAAGCCAAAGGCCCCGCCCGGCATCAGGTAATTGATCAGCACGCACAGGCCGGTCGCAAAGGCCGACACGGCCAGCGCAGTCAGCGGTACGCCGCTACGGCTCACCTTCAGCAACTGACGCGGCGCATCGCCCTGGCTGGCCAGGCCGAACAGCATACGGCTATTGGCGTACACACAGCTGTTGTACACCGAGAGCGCAGCCGTCAGCACCACGATATTGAGGATGGTCGCCACCAGGTCGCTGTCCAGTTCGTGGAAGATCATCACGAACGGGCTGCCGCCCTGCACCACCTTCTGCCAAGGGTACAGCGACAACAGCACTGCCAAGGCACCGATGTAGAAAATCAGGATACGGTACACCACCTGGTTGGTGGCCTTGGGGATGCTCTCGCGCGGGTTGTCAGCCTCGGCAGCCGTGATACCGACCAACTCCAGGCCACCGAACGAGAACATGATCACCGCCAGGGCCATTACCAGACCCGTGACGCCGTTAGGGAAGAAGCCGCCGTACTGCCACAGGTTGGCCACGCTGGCATCCGGGCCGCCATGACCGCTGCCCAGCAACCAGGCACCAAAGCCGATCATGCTGACGATGGCTACTACCTTGACCAGGGCGAACCAGAACTCCATCTCGCCATAGACCTTTACCTGGGTCAGGTTGATCAGGTTGATCACCACGAAGAAGATCGCCGCCGTGGCCCAGGTGGGGAAGTCCGGCCACCAGTACTGCACGTAGATACCGACCGCCGTCAGCTCGGCCATGCCGACCAGCACGTACACCACCCAGTAATTCCAGCCTGAGACAAAGCCGGCGAACTCGCTCCAGTATTGGTGGGCGAAGTGGCTGAAGCTGCCGGCAACCGGCTCTTCCACCACCATTTCGCCCAGCTGGCGCATGATCAGGAAGGCCATCAGGCCGGCGATGGCGTAACCCAGCAACACGGAGGGGCCGGCCAACTGGATGGTCTGGGCAATGCCCAGGAACAACCCGGTACCGATGGCCCCGCCCAGCGCGATCAGCTGGATATGGCGATTCTTCAGCCCGCGCTGTAACCGCTCGGGCTTGCTCTGGTCTTGCATGAAGTGTCCTTTAGCTCAGTGAGGCAGTGTTGTTGCTGTTATTTGCAGTCAAGGATCTAGATCCATCCGCCCCACTGCAAGATGAAAATACCAATGTTGGTGGTGATCGCCGCCATTAGCGTGGTAATCACGATGATCGACGCGGCCAGTTCATGATTGCCGTTGGCCGCCCGCGCCATCACGTAGCTGGCCGCAGCGGTCGGGCTGCCTATGTACAGGAACAGGATGCCCAGCTCCGCCCCGCGAAACCCGCACAACCAGGCCCCAAGGGTGCCGAGCAGCGGCAGCCAGAGCATTTTCACGAGGCTGGCATCGATGGCCAGCCGGCCACAGTTACGCAGCGCTGCCAGCGACAGCGTGCCACCGATACAGATCAGCGCCAGCGGCAGGGTCATCTGTGCCAGGTAGTCGCCTGAGGTCAGCAGCCAGTTGGGCAATGGCACCTGGCCGTAAGCCATCGGCGCGGCCACCAGCACGCTGATGATCAGCGGGTTGCTGAAAATGCTCTTGCAGATGCTCCACGGGTCGGACTTGAGGTCCGGGCTGTACACCGCCAGTACCACCGCTGACAGCGAGTTGTACATGAGGATGACCAGGCCTGCGAGCACCGCCCCCAGGGATATGCCATAGTCACCGTACAGGCTGGCGGCCAGGGCCAGGCCGATCACACCGTTGTTGCCGCGGAAGGCGCCCTGGGTATAGATGCCTCGGTCGGCCATCGGGCTGCGCCAGATGGCCATGCCCCAGGCAATGGCGAAACCGACCAAGGTGGCGACGATGAAATACAGGATGACACCGGGCTTGACCGCTGCGGCCAGGTCGGCGTGGTAGATGCCGAGGAAGAGCAGCGCCGGCATGCAGACGTTGAATACCAGCTGCGAGGCGACGCGGTTGAAGTTGTCGTCGATCAAGTGAATGCGTTTGAGCAGGACGCCCATGAACAGCATGGCGAAAACCGGTGCCGTGATGTTCAGGGTCTGGATAAGAAGGGCGAGCATGCGCAAGCGATCCTGGAGGGGTTGCCGTCAGGCGGCCAATGATACGTCAACGGCTGGGATTTGCGGGGATCAAGCGCGATAAAAGGACATGTCTTTCAGGTTTTCTGCTACCAGTACCGGCCGCTTTGCACCTAACCCCGCCCCCACAGGTACCACGCCGCGGCTCATCGGTTCACACAAACCTGTCAGCCATTCATGACAAACCCGCAGCAACCCACGCCTTGTTCAGCCGCTTCTCCCGTGCCGACGCCGCCAGCGCCATCACCCCTTGATCACGCTGCCAGATGTGCGCCCAATGCCCCGGCCCTGTCGCCAACGCCGCATCGATCTCCCCCCGCAACGCCTGGAACTGTGCAAACAACCCGCCCAGCAACAAGTGACAACCCATGCTATCGGCACACTGCCGGCTACCCTCGGCGCAGCCGGCCAACAGCCCAAGCAACTGCAGGCGAAGCCCCTGCGGCCAGGCGCACTCCTGACCAACGCCATACAACCAAGCGGTCAGCGCCGTGAGCACATACAAATCCTCCAGCGAACGGAACGGCTTCACGTAGGCATCCCAGCCGTCACCGGCCAGCAACTCGCACGATGCCTGCTCCAGCAGCAGTCGGCCGTGCCCGACTTCCGGCATCAGCGGCAGGGTCGGCAATGGCTCCAGTGTCACCCCCGGCTCCCCGGGGTAGACCACCGCCAGGCTCAGTTGCGGCGCCGCGCCAGCCGCTTCGCTACGCGCCGCCACCAGCAACCACTCCGCCTCCAGGCCTGCGGTAACGAAGTCTTTGCAGCCCGACAGCCGCAGAGCGTCCAGCCGTGTGTGCATGTCTGCTGGCCGCACGCTGCGCCGCTCGGTGGCACACAAGGCGCCAAGGCTGTGCGGCGCACTGGGCCACAGCACGCGAAGGGCAGCCTGGTAACCCACCAGGAAGGCCAGGCCCGGGGTGGCCATTGCACGCCCACCCAGTACCGCCAATTCGAACGGGGCAACCGGGCCGAGGCGCTCAAGCAGGGCGGCGTAGGTTTCGCCCAGGGTGCCTGTCGGCGCGAGACGAAGCGGATCGTTGAGTCGTTGCAACCAGGCCATGGAACAGCTCCTTGCTGGAGGGCTTTCAGTTAAGGCTCAGGGTGTGTCACGCAAGCATCACCAAATATTCACAGGGGTGACACTGGGTCTACCTAGGCTGACTTTGCACAACAAAGCCGACCGGCCGCAACCCTTCTTGGCTGGCTTATGGAGACCTCGTAATGACTCGGATCGCTACCGCTGGCGACTACAGCACCGAACGCCGTCTGCAAGCCGAACGCCTGGTTGGCGCCGCGGCGCTGCAAGAAGCCCAGGCTCTGCGCTACACCGTATTCAGCGCAGAATTCAAGGCCAAGCTCAAAGGTGCCGAGCAGGGCCTGGACATGGACGACTACGACGTGCACTGCCGCCACATTGGTGTACGCGATATGAGCACCGGCGAACTGGTTGCCACCACCCGCCTGCTCGATCACCAGGCCGCCAGCAGCCTGGGCCGTTTCTACAGCGAAGAAGAATTCAGCCTGCACGGCCTGCTGCAGCTGCAAGGCCCGATCCTCGAACTGGGCCGTACCTGCGTCGCCCCCGACTACCGCAACGGCGGTACCATCGCCGTGCTTTGGGGCGAACTGGCCGAGGTGCTCAACGAGGGCCGCTACAGTTATCTGATGGGCTGCGCCAGTATCCCCATGCAGGACGGCGGCGTGCAGGCCCATGCAGTGATGCAGCGCCTGCGTGAACGTTACCTGTGCACCGAACACCTGCGTGCCGAGCCGAAGAACCCACTGCCGAAACTGGCCCTGCCCAATAACGTCATTGCCGAAATGCCCCCGCTGCTCAAGGCCTATATGCGCCTGGGCGCAAAGATTTGCGGCGAGCCATGCTGGGACGAGGATTTCCAGGTGGCAGACGTGTTCATCCTGCTCAAACGCGACGAGCTGTGCCCACGCTACGCCCGCCACTTCAAGGCGGCGGTCTGATGCCAAAGTTGCGGGTACTGGCCCGCCTCATCCGACTGCTGCTGGTGCTGGCGCAAGGCATGCTGATGGCCAGCATTATCGCCTTGGGCGAACGCTTGGGCTTCAAGGCGCCGATCGAACGGCGCCAGCGCTGGACCTGCCTGTTCATGAAGCGCCTGGTCGCCGCCCTGCCCTTCGACGTCAAGGTAGTTGGCGAACTTCCACAGCGACCGATGCTATGGGTCAGCAACCATGTTTCCTGGACCGACATCCCCCTGCTTGGCATGCTCACGCCGCTGTCTTTCCTGTCCAAGGCCGAAGTGCGCCACTGGCCAGTGGCCGGCTGGCTGGCGGAAAAGGCCGGCACGCTGTTCATTCGCCGTGGTGGTGGCGACAGTCAGCGCCTGCGCGAACAGATCGCCGGGCAACTGGGGCTGGCCCGCCCGCTGCTGATATTCCCCGAAGGCACCACTACCAGCGGCCGCATGTTGCGCACCTTTCATGGCCGCCTGCTGGCAGGTGCCATCGACCGTGGCGTGGCAGTGCAGCCAGTCGCTATCCAGTACCTGCGTGATGGCCAGATCGACCCGGTAGCGCCGTTCATTGGTGAGGACGACCTGGTGTCGCACCTGATGCGCCTGTTCGCCCTGCCGCGGGGCGAGGTGTGCATCCACCTCCTGCAGCCAATAGGTAGCGTGGGCAAGGAACGTGCGGTGCTGGCATTGCAGGCACAGCAGGCGATTCACCTGGCGCTGTTCGGGGTTGAAGACATGGAGATGGCGCCACGTCGACAGGCGCGGGCTGCCTGAATGCGTGTACTGCCTGTTCTGGCCCTTTCGCGGGTGAACCCGCTCCTACACCGAGCGCATTGCCCGTAGGAGCGGGTTTACCCGCAAAGGGGCCAGAATCACCCACACACCTCTAACTGTCAGACATCCGCCCTACCGCCGCAAACGCCTGCAGTTGCGGGTAGAACTCGCGAAAATCCGCCAGCAGCGGCTCATACAGCCGCTCCAGTTCCACCATCACCCCAGCCATCCCCTCAGGCCGCGACAAGCGCCGGGCAATGCCGTTGAACACCTGCTCCAGCGTGTCGAAATCGCCATACGCCCCTAGCCAGTCATCCGCTGCCATGAACGGCGCAATCCGCGCCAGCCGCCCAGGCAGCTCGGGCTCTGCCAGCAATACCCGATAAAACGCACCAGTGAACTGCTCCAGCGGCTGATCGGCGTAGTTGCCCCAGTGCCGTGCCAGGCAATGGTCGAAAAACACATCCAGGACGATGCCGGCAAAGCGCCGCCGCTCGCGCGGAAAACGTGCCAGAGCCGCCAGCACCACCGGATGCTGGTCAGTGTAACTGTCGATATGCCGGTGCAGTCGGATGGCCGCCTCCAGCGCAGGCGGAAAGCGCCCTTCCAAGGAGCCTTTGACAAAGTCGCCATACAGGCTGCCAAGCAGTTGTTGCGGCGCCGGGCCGCCCAGGTGCAAGTGTGCGAGGTAGTTCATGAGCGCAGTCTAGCATCGCCACCCAGCATATCGTTATAACGCGATATATCGATTCGTGCTCAGCTCAGAACGCCTTCGTATTTGTATATCGGAATTCAGCGAATTATATTTCGGCCTATCGCGATATACCGCTACAACGAGCCTCAAACCATGCCACTCGATCTCGACGAAATCATAAAAGCACTGGCCCACCCGGTCAGGCGAGAAATTCTCAGCTGGCTGAAAGACCCGGCAACCCAGTTTCCGGACCAGTACCACAGCACCGAAAACGGTGTGTGTGCGGGGCAAATCGACCAACGCTGCGGCCTGTCGCAGTCGACCGTCTCTGCCCACCTGGCCACGTTGCAGCGCGCCGGGCTGATCAGCAGCCAGAAGATCGGCCAATGGCACTTCTTCAAACGCGACGAAGCCACCATCCAGGCGTTCCTCGAACAACTGCGCCAAGCACTTTGACAAGGCAGGTAACCACAATGACCACGCTTTTCGATCCGATCAAACTGGGCGACCTGCAACTGCCCAACCGTATCATCATGGCCCCGCTCACCCGCTGCCGTGCCGATGAAGGCCGTGTGCCCAATGCGCTGATGGCCGAATACTACGTACAACGTGCCAGCGCCGGGCTGATCCTCAGCGAGGCCACTTCGGTCAGCCCAATGGGCGTCGGCTACCCAGATACCCCCGGCATCTGGAACGATGAACAGGTACGTGGCTGGAACAATGTGACAAAGGCCGTACATGCCGCGGGCGGTCGCATCTTCCTGCAGCTGTGGCACGTGGGTCGTATCTCCCACCCCAGCTATCTGAATGGCGAACTGCCTGTGGCCCCCAGCGCGATCCAGCCCAAGGGCCATGTGAGCCTGGTGCGCCCGCTGAGTGACTACCCTACCCCGCGGGCGCTGGAAACCGAAGAAATCAACGACATCGTCGAGGCCTACCGCAGTGGTGCCGAAAATGCCAAGGCTGCCGGTTTCGATGGTGTGGAGATCCATGGCGCCAACGGTTACCTGCTCGACCAATTCCTGCAAAGCAGCACCAACCAGCGCACCGACCGTTACGGTGGCTCGCTGGAAAACCGCGCGCGCCTGCTGCTGGAGGTGACCGATGCGGCCATTGAAGTGTGGGGCGCGCAGCGTGTAGGTGTGCACCTGGCACCGCGAGCCGACGCCCATGACATGGGCGACGCCGACCGCGCCGAGACCTTCACCTATGTGGCCCGAGCGCTGGGCAAGCGCGGCATCGCCTTCATCTGCTCGCGGGAGCGGGAAGCCGACGACAGCATCGGGCCGCTGATCAAAGAGGCATTCGGTGGCCCGTACATCGTCAACGAGCGGTTCGACAAGGCCAGTGCCAATGCGGCCCTGGCCAGTGGCAAAGCGGATGCCGTGGCGTTTGGTGTGCCGTTCATCGCCAACCCTGACCTGCCGGCACGGCTGGCAGCGGATGCGCCGTTGAATGAGGCGCGGCCTGAGACTTTCTATGGCAAGGGGCCGGTGGGGTACATCGATTACCCGCGGTTGTAATCAAGATTGCCGGGGCGCAGCTCAATCGGCGTACACCGTACATAGTGGGAGCGGCGTTGTGTCGCGATAGGAGGGCAACGCCCTCCCCTGCGGCGTCACGGCCGAGCGTTGATCTGTTGCTGCAGGTTCTGAATCTGGCTCTGCAGCGTATTCAGGTTACGCGTCATCTGCGCACGGAAGGCATCGAACTCCTGCACCGAAGCACCACTGGATGACGCGGCGGCCGGGCGGTTGTCGACCTGGCTCTTCAATACCAGCATGTCCTGCTGCAGGCTCTGAATCTCAGCGCTCGGGTTGCCCTGTTTCTTCAAGGCCGCCACCTCGCTACCCAAACGCTTGAGCTGGCCGTCCAGCTGGCCGCCATCCACCTGTGAGGCTTTCAACGCGGCAACCTGCTCGCTCAGGCTCTTCAACTGGGCATCCAGCTTGCCACCATCGACCTGGCCCGAACGCAGCGCCGCCAACTCGCCATTCACCAGCTTCAGTTGCGCCTGCAACTGGCTTTGCAGCTCGGTCACAGCCTTCTGCTGTTCTCGGGTATCGGCCAGCACCTGCTCCAGACGCTTGCCCAGGTCGCCGGTCTGCCCGGCAACACCCTGCTGCAACTGGCGAAGCTGTAGCTTCAATGCCTCACTGCTGGTAGTGGCGCCCGACTCACTGGCCGCCACCTTGCCACTGATCGCCTGAAGGCGGCCAGCCGCCTCTTCACTGATGCGGGCAAAGCTTTCCTGGGTCGCCACCAGTTGCTGCTCCATCAGCGAGATCTGCTGAAAGCTCCACCAACCCAGGCCCGCCAACGCGATGAACGCGGCACCGATCAACGCCCACAACGGCGCCGTGCTGGCCCCGCGGGCGGCTTTCTGGCGGCTGCGGATCACATGCGCCGGCATCAGTTCGTCATCATCAACGGTGCCCGCCCGCAAGGCAGGCACGTCATCAAAGTCATCGTGAGCATGGTTACGCATGGATACATTCAACCGCGGTAGTCACAAAGAGGCACGAGTATAAACCGCCAGCGCGGCGCATTGATGACCATTGTCAGCCGGGCGGCAAATGCTTCCACCAGCCGCAGAATTCATCCAGCGCCGTCCACAGGCTGACCTTGGGCTGGTAGTCCAGGTACTGCCGGGCACGGCTGATATCCAGGGTGAAATCACGGCTCATCACCTGCATCCCCAGGCGCGACAAAGTCGGTTGCGGGCGCCCTGGCCATAACATGCAGGCCGCCTCGTTCAGCGCGGCCAGGCTATAGGCAAGGCCATAGGAACGGTAGCGGGTCACCTGGGGAAGCTGCATCTGGCGCATCACGTAGTTGACCACGTCCCACAGCGGCAGTGGCTGGCCGTTGCTTATGTTGTAAGCCTGGCCCAGCGCCCGGTCATCAGCGAACAATGCACTTAGCAGCGCCTCGTTGAGGTTGTGCACACTGGTGAAATCGACCTTGTTCAGGCCGTTGCCGATGATCGCCACACGCCCTTTGCGCTGCATCTGCATCAGCCGCGGGAAGATACTGGCATCGCCCGCGCCGGTAACGAAGCGCGGACGCAGCGCCAGCACTTCCAGGCCGAACTCCTGGGCACCGAACACTTTCTGCTCGGCCAGGTACTTGGTTTGCCCATAGTGATCGTGGAAGCGACGCGGTACCTGGTCTTCACGGACGTCCAGACGCGAACGGCCATTGAAGTAGATCGACGGCGAAGACAGATGCACCAGGCGCCGTACGTGCTCTTTCAGGCAGCCCTCGACCACGTTCTCGGTCACCACCACGTTGCCTTGGTAGAAATCCTGATAGCGCCCCCAGTTACCCACCGCGCCAGCGCAATGCACCACGGCTTCGACACCCTGGCACAAACGCCGGGCCAGCTCGGCGTCACCCAGATCACCCGGGATGAACTGTGCGCCACGCTTGACCAGATGCTCGACCCCTTCGGCACGGCGGCCGCTGACGCGCACGTCCAGGCCTTGCTCCAGGGCGAAACGCGCAAAACGCCCGCCAATGAAGCCACTCGCGCCGGTGACCAGAATTCGCATGTAACACTCCGTCTTGCCAGATTTCAGATGCAACTGACGCCAGCCACGGCTACAAGGGCACCAGCCAATGCTGTGCGGTGTGCCGCAGGTGGTCGGTCAGTTGCGCGAGCAATTGCCCGCCATTGCGCCAATGATGCCAGTACAGCGGCACATCGATAGGGGTATCGCGGCAGATTTCCACCAATTGCCCACTGGCCAGTTGCTCCCGGGCCTGCAGTTCGGGCACCAGGCCCCATCCCAACCCGGCCTCGGTCATGCGCAGGAAGCCTTCGGATGAAGGGCACAGGTGGTGCAGGAAACCACCCTCTATGCCCAGCGATGCCAGGTAGCGATGCTGCAGGAAATCGTCCGGGCCGTACACGATCGCTGGCGTACGGGCCAGGCGGCTGGCGACAAAACCTTGGGGGAAGTGCCGCGCCATGAACACGGGACTGGCCAATGCCCGGTAGCGCATGGCCCCCAGTGGCAAACTGCGTGCGCCGGCTACCGGCCGCTCGCTCCCACACAGGCAGGCCGCCACTTCGCCGGCACGCATGCGCTTCAGGCCCACTTCCTGGTCCTCAACCACCAGGTCGGTCAGCACGTTCTGTTGTGCGCAGAAGTTGCCCACCGCGCCGGCCCACCAGGTGGCCAGGCTATCGGCGTTGAGGGCGATACGCAGGCGCTCCGGCATGCCCTCTTCATCCAGCGCCGGTACCTGGCGCTGCAGGTCGCGTTCAAGCAGGCGCACCTGCTGCACATGGTTGAGTAGCTGCCGACCGACTTCGGTCGTGCCGGGCGGCGAGGCACGTACCAACACCGGCTGGCCGACCCGCGCCTCAAGCAACTTGATGCGCTGGGAAATGGCCGATTGCGACAAGCCCAGCACCTGCGCCGCACGCTCGAAACCGCCTTGTTCGATCACTGCCGCGAGGGCAGCCAGCAGCTTGTAGTCGAACATCGATTTTCCTAATGGGTGATCAGCTTTATTTGTTTTTCTTATACAGCGCCGAACATCACAATGGCCAGCACCTTCCGTGACCCTTTTTGGAGAGCCCTGCCATGTGGCAAAGCTATCTCAATGGCATGCTGGTGGCCTTCGGCCTGATCATGGCCATCGGCGCCCAGAACGCCTTCGTCCTCGCCCAGAGCCTGCGCCGTGAGCATCACCTGCCGGTGGCAGCGCTGTGCATCGTCTGTGACGCCGTCCTCGTGGCCGCCGGGGTATTCGGACTGGCCACCGTGCTGGCACACAACCCGACCTTGCTGGCAATCGCCCGCTGGGGCGGCGCAGTGTTCCTGATCTGGTACGGCGCCAAGGCGCTGCGCAGTGCCTGCTCCAAGCAGAGCCTGCAGCACCAGCAAGGCCAGGGCGTTCGCTCACGTCGCGCCGTACTGCTCAGCGCCCTGGCGGTGACCCTGCTGAACCCGCACGTGTACCTCGATACGGTGTTGCTGATCGGCTCGCTGGGCGCCCAACAGTCCGCCCCTGGCGCCTACGTGGC
This sequence comes from Pseudomonas sp. USTB-Z, assembly GCF_019691255.1. Lineage (NCBI taxonomy): Bacteria > Pseudomonadati > Pseudomonadota > Gammaproteobacteria > Pseudomonadales > Pseudomonadaceae > Pseudomonas > Pseudomonas sp. USTB-Z. Next base: position 18,847 of record NZ_JAECZP010000031.1, on the reverse strand, counting down.
CGGTGCGGCCAGCGCTTCGCTGCTGTGGTTCTCGACCCTGACCATTGGCGCGGCGTGGCTGGCACCGTGGCTGGCGCGGCCTGCGACCTGGCGCATGCTCGACCTGATGGTGGCGGTGATGATGTTCGCGGTGGCGGCACAATTGATCTTCAACTGACCTCGGGGCTTGGTGCGGCATATTCATCGCCTGCCAGATCGAGCGACGCTCGCCTTCACTGGCAACACCAACGCAACGGCGAGCCACTGGTCGGTACAGCCCAACCCCTCCGGAACCTCTATTCCCTATGTTTGTTGCGTGGTTATGCGCCGGGCCCGGTGCTATGATCCAGCCCTTGCGTCGCAAAGAGTACAGACTCGCCGACGCTTATCGGGCCGCCCGTGATCGGCCTTGCGCAAACCGCAAACAGACCTGAATCAGGAGATCCACCATGGCTTTTGAATTGCCGCCGCTGCCGTACGCCCATGATGCCCTGCAGCCGCACATCTCCAAGGAAACCCTGGAGTATCACCACGACAAGCACCACAACACCTATGTCGTGAACCTGAACAACCTGGTCCCAGGCACCGAATTCGAAGGCAAGACCCTGGAAGAGATCGTCAAGAGCTCTTCGGGCGGCATCTTCAACAACGCCGCTCAAGTCTGGAACCACACCTTCTACTGGAACTGCCTGTCGCCAAACGGCGGCGGCCAGCCTACCGGTGCACTGGCTGACGCCATCAACGCCGCTTTCGGTTCCTTCGACAAGTTCAAGGAAGAGTTCACCAAGACTTCGGTTGGCACCTTCGGTTCCGGCTGGGGCTGGCTGGTGAAGAAAGCTGACGGTTCCCTGGCCCTGGCCAGCACCATCGGCGCCGGCTGCCCACTGACCAGCGGCGACACCCCGCTGCTGACCTGCGACGTCTGGGAACACGCCTACTACATCGACTACCGCAACCTGCGTCCGAAGTACGTCGAGGCGTTCTGGAACCTGGTCAACTGGGCCTTCGTTGCCGAGCAGTTCGAAGGCAAGACCTTCAAGGCCTGAGTCATTCGGCCTTGAACGAGAAACCCGGCCATGTGCCGGGTTTTTTTGTGCCTGTGTTGCCGCAAACAGGCTGGCACGGTTTTGCTTGCTCAGGCCGCATACCACGCTAACATCAAACGTCTGGAAGATTGATACAGCGCATTCAAGTTGCGGGGTCAGGCAACCGATACACTGCTCATGATCGGCCGGTAGTGTATCGTCATCGTTGATGGCAAAATGATGCCATGCGCATGGATTAAGGAAACCCCATTGAAGCTGGAATTGCGGAACAGCTTGTCGGTCAAGTTGCTCAGGGTCGTGCTGCTGTCGGCGTTGGCGGTTGGCGTCGTGCTCAGCTGTGCGCAAATCGTCTATGACACCTACAAGACCCGCCAGGCCGTGGACAACGATGCCCAGCGCATCCTCGACATGTTCCGCGATCCCTCGACCCAGGCGGTTTACAGCCTCGACCGTGAAATGGGCATGCAGGTCATGGAAGGCCTGTTCCAGGACGAATCAGTGCGCATGGCCTCCATTGGCCACCCCAACGAAACCATGCTGGCAGAAAAGTCCCGCCCGCTGCAGGACATGTCCATGCGCTGGCTCACCGATCTCATCCTCGGCCAGGAGCGCACCTACACCACGCAACTGGTCGGCCGTGGCCCTTACAGCGAATACTACGGCGATCTCAGCATTACCCTCGATACCTCCTCCTACGGCAAAGATTTCCTGATCAACGCGGTGATCATCTTCATATCCGGCGTGCTGCGGGCCATGGCCATGGGCCTGGTGCTTTACCTGATCTACCACTGGCTGCTGACCAAACCGCTGTCGAAGATCATCGAGCACCTCACCCAGATCAACCCTGACCGCCCCAGCCAGCACCAGATACCGCTGCTCAAGGGCCACGAGAAAAACGAACTGGGCCTGTGGGTGAACACCGCCAACCAGTTGCTGGCCTCGATCGAGCGCAACACCCATCTGCGCCACGAGGCGGAAAACAGCCTGCAGCGCATGGCCCAGTACGACTTCCTCACCGGCCTGCCCAACCGCCAGCAACTGCAGCAGCAACTGGACAAGATCCTCGTCGACGGCGGCCGCCTGCAGCACCGTGTGGCAGTGCTGTGCGTTGGCCTGGACGACTTCAAGGGTATCAACGAACAGTTCAGCTACCAGGTCGGTGACCAGTTGCTGCTGGCCCTGGCCGATCGACTACGCGCCCACAGCGGCCGCCTGGGCGCTCTGGCGCGGCTGGGCGGCGACCAGTTCGCCCTGGTACAGGCCAATATCGAGCAGCCCTACGAGGCTGCCGAACTGGCGCAAAGCATCCTTGATGACCTGGAAGTACCGTTCGACCTCGACCACGAGCAAATCCGCCTGCGTGCGACCATCGGCATCACCCTGTTCCCCGAAGACGGTGATAGCACCGAAAAACTGCTGCAGAAAGCCGAACAGACCATGACCCTGGCCAAGGCCCGCTCGCGCAACCGCTACCAGTTCTATATCGCCAGCGTCGACAGCGAGATGCGTCGCCGTCGCGAACTGGAAAAGGACCTGCGTGAAGCCCTGCCCCGCAACCAGCTTTACCTGGTGTATCAGCCACAGATCAGCTACCGCGACCACCGGGTGGTTGGCGTAGAGGCCCTGCTGCGCTGGCAGCACCCGGAACTGGGCATGGTGCCACCCGACCAGTTCATCCCCTTGGCCGAGCAGAACGGCAGCATCATCAGCATCGGCGAATGGGTGCTTGACCAGGCCTGCCGGCAACTGCGCGAATGGCACGACCAGGGCTTCAGCGACCTGCGCATGGCGGTCAACCTGTCTACCGTGCAACTGCACCACAGCGAGCTGCCACGGGTGGTCAACAACCTGCTGCAAGCCTATCGCCTACCACCGCGCAGCCTGGAACTGGAAGTCACCGAAACCGGCCTGATGGAAGACATCAGCACCGCCGCCCAGCACCTGTTGAGCCTGCGCCGCTCCGGGGCGCTGATTGCCATCGACGACTTCGGCACCGGCTACTCGTCCCTCAGCTACCTGAAGTCGCTGCCCCTGGACAAGATCAAGATCGACAAGAGTTTCGTTCAGGACCTGCTCGACGATGATGACGACGCCACCATCGTTCGCGCCATCATCCAGCTGGGCAAGAGCCTGGGGATGCAGGTGATCGCCGAGGGCGTGGAAACGGCCGAGCAGGAAACCTACATCGTTGCCCAGGGTTGCCACGAGGGCCAGGGCTACCACTACAGCAAGCCTCTTTCGGCCCGTGAACTGACCCACTTCCTCAAACAAGCGCAACGCAACCGGGTTTCGGTGTCCTGAGGCCACCTGCCCGGTTACAGGCCGTGCCCCTGATTTACATGAATTGCGCGCCCGCCTCTTTACAGCAAATGCAAATCTTTCGCATGATGTTGTAGTTTTGCGTGCCACGGCGCACGGTCCACCCCTTTGGTCCAACCACACGATGCAGGAAAACCAATAATGATTCGAATGCCTCTGGCCTCCGCCAGTCTGCTGGCCATTGCCATCGCCCTCGCCGGTTGCGGTGAAGGCAAGGACGAAAAAGCCGCCGCGCCGCAAGCCCAGGCACCTGCTGCCGCCACCACCGCTGTTGCGCCAGGGGCTGTCGACGAAGCCGCCGGCAAAGCCGTGGTCAAGCATTACACCGACATGGTCTACGCCGTGTACAGCGACTCGCTGAGCACTGCCAAGACGCTGCAGACCGCAGTCGACGCGTTCCTGGCCAAGCCCAACGACGAAACCCTGAAAGCCGCCAAGGAAGCCTGGTTCGCCGCGCGCGTACCGTACCTGCAGAGCGAAACCTTCCGCTTTGGCAACACCATCATCGACGACTGGGAAGGTCAGGTGAACGCCTGGCCCCTGGACGAAGGCCTGATCGACTACGTCGACAAGAGCTACGAGCACGCCTTGGGCAACCCGGGGGCCAGCGCCAACATCATCGCCAACACCGAGATCCAGGTGGGCGAAGAGAAGGTCGACGTCAAGGACATTACCCCCGAAAAACTGGCTAGCCTGAACGAGCTGGCTGGCTCCGAGGCCAACGTTGCCACGGGCTATCACGCCATCGAATTCCTGCTCTGGGGCCAGGACCTGAACGGCACCGGCCCTGGCGCTGGCAACCGCCCGGCATCCGACTACCTGGAAGGCCAGGGCGCCACCGGCGGCCACAACGACCGCCGCCGCGCCTACCTCAAAGCGGTTACCGACCTGCTGGTCACCGACCTCGAAGAGATGGTCGGCAACTGGACACCGAACGTCGCCGACAACTACCGCGCCAAGCTGGAAGCCGAGCCTGTCAACGACGGCCTGCGCAAGATGCTGTTCGGCATGGGCAGCCTGTCGCTGGGCGAACTGGCTGGCGAGCGCATGAAAGTTTCGCTGGAAGCCAACTCGCCAGAAGACGAGCAAGACTGCTTCAGCGACAACACTCACTATTCGCACTTCTACGACGCCAAGGGCATCCGCAACGTCTACCTGGGCGAGTACACCCGCCCGGACGGCACCAAGCTGACCGGCCCTAGCCTGTCGTCGCTGGTCGCCAAGGTTGACCCGGCCGCCGATGCAGCCCTCAAGGCCGATCTGGAAGCCACCGAGGCCAAGCTTCAGGTGATCGTCGACCACGCCCTCAAAGGCGAGCACTACGACCAGCTGATCGCCGCCGACAATGCTGCCGGCAACCAGATCGTGCGTGACGCCATCGCCGCCCTGGTCAAGCAGACCGGCTCGATCGAGCAGGCCGCGGGCAAGCTGGGCATTGCCAACCTGAACCCGGACACTGCGGATCACGAGTTCTGATCATGCTGTAGCGCTTCATCGAAAACGCCCGGCCTTGTGCCGGGCGTTTTCGTTTGCTGCCGGGTAAAACGCTTCCCGCTGCCTGGCGTGCATGCAGATGCTCATCCTGTAGGCCTTCGATCAATCCTAACAGGAGGCACAGTGCTGCAGATTCTTGATGTCTGGGGCGAAGGCCGAATCGTCCAGCGCATGAATGGGGAAGACCTCATCACCGGATTCAACGATGCGTACAACCTGAACAAGGCTGGCCAGCTCATCTCCAACGGGCCGTTCGCTGGCGGGCACATTCCCAACCTCATTGTCGTATACGAATACGATGCTCCGGACTTTCCCCTCGACGACCATGCAGTCCCTCACGTGACGCTGATGGGCGCTCCGATCACCCGGCATGTGGCCGAGGAAATGTGCCGGGTAGTTGCCCGCCCCGGCAAGATCTACCTGTACGACCCCAACGAAACTGACCGCCGTATGTTCGAGGCAGTCGCCATTGACCAAGGGATGCAGCTGCTTGGTCGCTTTCATCCCGCCGAGCTCGACCCACCGTTCAACGAAATCACCTTGCTCGCGGCCTATGTCTATCGCACCCCGACCAGCCCGTTGCCACGCCCGAAAACTGAACATTGAAAGGAAAACACTACATGGCCAACGTCACCTACTTGCGCTCCATCGCCAATAACACGCCTTATACCCTGACCCTGATCGACGGTGAAAACCGCAGCAACAGCCTGGCAGTCGGCGCCCAGCACGTCTGGAATGGCTCGCTGGCCATCCCGTGGATCGGCAGATCGACTGAGAACCACAAGGCCTTGCGCCTGATCCTCGGCCCGTCTGCCGACACCAGCATCTGGTTATTCCAGGATTACTGGCAACCTGCGCACATGGACGCGGTCAAGTGCATTACCGCCTCCTCCATGGAATACACCAGCGAAGACGTCATCGAAGTCATCGGCGATAATCGCGGTGGCGGCAACAAGAACCTGATCGTCAACCTGGTCAACCGACACTTCATGCTCTATATGGCCTGAGCAACCGCGCTGGCAGCGATTTCATCAAGCAAACGCAAATTGCTCTTATTCAATGATCCTGGGCCTGCTAAGCTGCACGCCGGTTTTTCGCTCACGCCCAGGATTCTCGATGTCCTCGTCGCTGTCCCGACTCCCCCCTCTGCTGCTGGCCTTGGCCTTGGCCGCCTGTGACGACGCCCCGCGCTTCACCCACGCCGAGCCCGGCGAAGCGTTGTCGGGTGGCCAGGCGACCGTGCAGCGCAGCGACCGCAATGCCTATTCCCTGCCCTCGGCCAACCTCTCGCCAGCGCTGCGCCTGGACTTCGCCGTTGGCAACAGTTTCTTTCGCAACCCTTGGGTGATCGCGCCGTCAACCACCACCGCGCGTGATGGTCTGGGCCCGCTGTTCAATACCAACGCCTGTCAGAACTGCCACGTGCGCGATGGCCGTGGCCACCCACCAGAGCAGGGCGACAGCAACGCGGTGGGTATGCTGGTGCGCCTGTCGATCCCCGACCAACCCTACCTGGCCAAAGTGATCGAGCGCCTCGGCGTGGTGCCAGAGCCCGTCTACGGTACCCAGTTGCAGGACATGGCCATCCCCGGCGTGGCGCCCGAAGGCAAGGTGCGGGTGAGCTACACCCACGAAACCGTGTCATTCAAGGACGGCCACCAGGTCGAGCTGCGCAAGCCAGCCCTGCAGATCACCCAGCTCGGCTATGGAGTGATGCACCCCGACACGCGTTTTTCTGCGCGGGTGGCACCACCGATGATCGGCCTGGGCCTGCTTGAAGCGATCCCCGAAGCCGACCTGCTGGCCAACGAAGACCCGGACGACCGTAACCGCGATGGCATCCGCGGGCGGGCCAACCGTGTATGGGACGACGCCCAGGGCAAAACAGTGATCGGCCGCTTCGGCTGGAAAGCCGGGCAGCCCAACGTCAACCAGCAAAACGTGCACGCCTTTGCCGGCGACATGGGCCTGACCAGCACCCTGCTGCCCAACGACGATTGCACTCCGGCACAAACCGGCTGCCTGGCTGCGCCCAACGGCGACGGTGCCGATGGCGAGAAAGAAGTCAGCGACAACATCCTGCGCCTGGTCACGTTCTACACCCGCAACCTGGCTGTGCCGGCCCGCCGCGACGTCGGCTCGCCACAGGTGCTGGCGGGCAAGAACCTGTTCTACCAGGCGGGTTGCCAAGGTTGCCACACACCGCAGTTCACCACAGCCGCCGACGCCACCGAACCCGCATTGGCCAACCAGGTCATCCGCCCCTACAGCGACCTGCTGCTGCATGACATGGGCCCGGGGCTGGCCGACGAGCGCACCGAATTCGCCGCCAACGGCCAGGACTGGCGTACGCCGCCACTGTGGGGCATCGGCCTGAGCGAAACGGTCAGCGGCCATAGCCAGTTCCTGCATGACGGCCGCGCCCGCAACCTGCTTGAAGCCGTGCTGTGGCACGGTGGCGAAGCCGAGGCGGCACGCAATTTCGTACTCACTTTCGATGCCGAGCAGCGCGCTGCGTTGCTCGCGTTCCTGAACTCACTTTAAACGCGCAAAGGAGCCGGGCATGTTCCGACCCAAACTGTTGTTCACCAGCCTCGCCGCACTCGCCCTCGGTGCCTGCTCGCCACAAGACCCGCAAGCAGTGACCTCCGCCGCCATCGCCAACCAGGTGATCCTGCCTACCTACAGCCGCTGGGTCGAAGCCGACCGTACGCTGGCTGCCAGTGCCCTGGCCTATTGCGAAGGCAAGGAAAGCCTGGACAAAGCCCGCGCCGACTTCCTCAATGCACAAAAAGCCTGGGCCGAGCTGCAACCGCTACTGGTCGGCCCGCTGGCTGAAGGCAACCGCGCCTGGCAGGTCCAATTCTGGCCTGACAAGAAAAACCTGGTCGGCCGTCAGGTCGAGCAACTGGTCAACGGCGACAAGCCGGTTGATGCTGAGGCTTTGGGCAAGTCCAGCGTAGTGGTACGTGGCTTGTCGGCCTATGAGTACATCCTGTTCGACAGCAAGCCGGACATCGCCACTGCCGAACAGAAAGCCCGCTACTGCCCGCTGCTGGTGGCCATCGGCGCACACCAGAAAGCCCTGGCAGAGGAGATTCTCAAAGGTTGGAACAGCACCGACGGCATGCTCTCGCAGATGACCAAGTTCCCCAACCAGCGCTACGCCGATTCCCACGAGGCTATCGCCGATCTGCTGCGCGCCCAGGTGACCGCCCTGGATACCCTGAAGAAGAAGCTCGGCGCACCGATGGGCCGTCAGAGCAAGGGCATCCCGCAGCCGCTGCAGGCCGAGGCCTGGCGCAGCCACAACTCGATGAACAGCCTGCAGGCCAGCCTCAAGGCCGCCGAAGCTGTCTGGGTCGGGGTAGACAACCAGGGCCTGCGCGGCCTGCTGCCCAGCGATCAGAAAGCGCTGGCGGACAAGATCGACGCTGCCTACGCAACCTCGCTCAAGTTGCTGGCCGATAACCAGAAAACGCTGGGTGAGCTGCTGGCCGACGACGCCGGTCAGCAAACCCTCAACCAGATCTACGACAGCTTGAACGTCGTCCACCGCCTGCACGAAGGCGATCTGGCCAAGGCGCTGAACATCCAGCTGGGCTTCAATGCCAACGACGGTGACTGATCATGCTGCGACGCCAGGCACTCAAACTCGGTAGCGTATTGCTCAGTGCCCTCACCTTGGGCGGCTGGAGCCTGTTCCGCAACAAAGGCAGCGAACCCTTGCTGCTCTCGGCGCGTGACAACGGCAACGGCCAGCACTATGCCGTAGGTTTTCGCCTGGACGGCACACAGGTGTTCAGCACCCAGGTCGCTCAGCGTTGTCATGCCATCATCCACCACCCCGAGCTGCCCATCGCCCTGTTCGTCGCCCGCCGCCCAGGCACCGAAAGCTACCTGATCGACCTGCGTGACGGGCGCCTGCTGCAAACGGTTGCCTCGCAGCCGAACCGGCACTTCTATGGCCACGCCGTCGTACACAAAGGTGGCGAATGGCTGTATGCCACCGAGAACGACACCACCGACCCCGGGCGCGGCGTGCTTGGCGTGTACCGTTTCGAAGGCGAACGCCTGGTGCACACCGGTGAAATCCCGACCCACGGTATCGGCCCGCACGAGGTTGCCTGGCTGCCTGACGGTGAAACGCTGGTCGTGGCCAACGGCGGTATCCGTACCGAAGCCGAAAGCCGTGTCGAGATGAACCTCGACGCCATGCAACCGAGCCTGGTGCTGATGCAGCGCAACGGCACCCTGCTGAGCAAGGAAACCCTGACCCAGCAGATGAACAGCGTGCGACACCTGGCAGTGGCCAGCGATGGCACCATCGCCGCCTGCCAGCAGTTCATGGGCGATGCCGATGAAACTGCCGAGCTGCTGGCGATCAAGCGCCCGGGCGAGCCATTCAAGGCCTTCCCGGTGCCAGAGCGGCAACTGCAAGCCATGGCCCAATACACCGCAAGCGTTGCCATCCACAGCGAGCTGCGGCTGGTGGCGCTGACGGCACCGCGGGCCAACCGCCTGTTCGTCTGGGACCTGGACAGCGGCGCGGTGCGGCTGGATGCCCCGATGCCCGACTGCGCAGGCGTTGGCGCGGTGAAGGACGGCTTTGTCGTCACCTCCGGGCAGGGCCGCTGCCGGTTCTACGATTGCCGCAAGGCCGAACTGGTCGGGCAACCGATGAACCTGCCGTCCGGCTTCTGGGACAACCACCTGCATCTCGTCTGATTGTTCTGTTGCACTCACTGGCCTTCTCGCAGCTAAAGCCGATCCCACAGGGTTCTACACAGTCCCTGTAGGAGCGGCTTTAGCCGCGAAAAGGCCGGCACAGGCATTTACCCCCCCATCTCCGGAAAAACAGTCAATACTTCCCCCATCCACACGTGGGCAGGATCGCCCGTTGTCGTGTAGAAGCGAATAACAACTGCATCCAAGGAACCGGACCTATGCTGCGCCGCCGCATGCTCATCATGTTGGCCGTGGTTCTGCTGATCGTGCTGGCCCTGGGGGGTTACAAAGCCTTCTCGATCTACCAGCAGATCCAGATGTTCACTGCCCCCAAGCCCCCTATCACCGTGGCGGCTGCCATGGCTGAACAGCGCCCGTGGCAAGAGCGCCTGCCCGCTGTCGGCAGCCTCAAGGCGCTGCAGGGTGTGGATCTGAGCCTGGAGGTGGAAGGCATCGTCAAATCCCTGCACTTCGACTCAGGCCAGCAGGTCAAGGCCGGGCAACTGCTCTTGCAGCTCAATGACGATCAGGAAACAGCCCTGCTCGGTACCGCCCTGGCCGACCTGGGCCTGGCCAAGGTCGACTTCGGCCGTGGCAGCCAGCTGGTGGGCGATTCGGCCATCTCCCGCGGCGAGTTCGACCGCCTTTCCTCCCAGTACCGGCGCAACCAGGCAGTGGTCGAGCAGCTTAAGGCGCAGAAGATCAAGAAACGCATCAATGCGCCTTTCAGCGGCACCATCGGCATCCGCCAGGTGGACATCGGCCAGTACCTGGCCGCCGGGGCTGTGATCGCCACCCTGCAAGACACGTCCAGCCTGTACGTAGACTTCAACGTGCCGGAACAGGCCCTGCCACGCCTGAGCCTGGGCCAGCAGGTGCTGGTGCAAGTGGCCGCCTACCCCGGCCAGCGCTTCCCCGCCAGCCTCAGCGCCATCAACCCCAAGGTCGAGGAAACCACGCGCAACCTGCTGGTACGTGCCACCCTGGCCAACCCCGACGGCAAACTGCTGCCAGGCATGTTCGCCAGCCTGTTGATCCTGCTGCCCAACCCGCAGCCACAAGTGGTGGTGCCGGAAAGCGCCATTACCTACACCCTGTATGGCAACTCGGTGTATGTCGCCTCACCGAAAAAGGACAAGGACGGCAAGCCGGAGTACGACGACAAGGGCCAACCCCAGCTGGTCGCCGAACAGCGCACGGTAAAGACTGGCGAGCGCCGAGACGGCGTGGTTGTAGTCAGCGAAGGCCTGCAGGCCGGGGAACAGGTGGTCACCGCCGGGCAGCTGAAACTCACACCCGGTGCCGCGATACGCATTGGCCAGGACAACGCCCTCAAGCCCGAACCGGGCGCGGCGGCCAAGGACTGACAGGAGGCTGGCATGGCGTTCACCGACCCGTTCATCCGCCGCCCGGTGCTGGCCAGCGTGGTCAGCCTGCTGATTCTGCTGCTCGGCTTCCAAGCCTGGAACAAGCTGCAGATCCGCCAGTACCCGCAAATGGAAAACGCCCTGATCACGGTCACTACCGCCTACCCCGGGGCCAACGCCGAAACCATTCAGGGCTATATCACCCAGCCATTGCAGCAAAGCCTGGCCAGCGCCGAAGGCATTGACTACATGACCTCGGTGAGCCGGCAGAACTTCTCGATCATTTCCATTTACGCGCGCGTTGGCGCCGACAGCGACCGGCTGTTCACCGAACTGCTGGCCAAGGCCAATGAGGTGCGTAACAAGCTTCCCCAGGACTCAGAAGACCCGGTACTGAGCAAGGAAGCTGCCGACGCCTCGGCGCTGATGTACGTCAGCTTCTACAGCAAGGAAATGAGCAACCCGCAGATCACCGACTACCTGTCACGTGTTATCCAGCCCAAGCTGGCCACTTTGCCGGGCATGGCCGAGGCGGAGATCCTCGGCAACCAGGTGTTCGCCATGCGCCTTTGGCTGGACCCGGTGAAGCTGGCCGGTTTCGGCCTTTCGGCTACCGACGTGACCAATGCCGTACGCCGCTACAACTTCCTTTCCGCCGCTGGCGAGGTGAAAGGCGAATACGTGGTCACCAGCGTCAACGCCAGCACCGAACTGAAGTCGGCCGAGGCGTTCGCCGCCCTGCCGCTCAAGACCAGCGGTGACAGCCGCGTGCTGCTGGGCGATGTGGCGCGGGTCGAGATGGGCGCAGAAAACTACGACACGGTCAGCTCGTTCGACGGCACCCCGTCGGTCTATATCGGCATCAAGGCCACCCCGGCCGCCAACCCACTGGATGTCATCAAGGAAGTGCGGCGCATCATGCCTGAGCTGGAAAGCCAGCTGCCCTCGGCATTGAAAGTGTCGATTGCCTACGACGCCACGCGGTTCATCCAGGCCTCGATCGACGAAGTGATCAAGACCCTGGGCGAAGCGGTGCTGATCGTCATCGTGGTGGTGTTCCTGTTCCTCGGTGCCCTGCGCTCGGTACTGATTCCGGTGGTGACCATACCGCTGTCGATGATCGGTGTACTGTTCTTCATGCAGATGATGGGCTACTCGCTCAACCTGCTGACCCTGCTCGCCATGGTGCTGGCCATCGGCCTGGTGGTGGACGATGCCATTGTGGTGGTGGAAAACATTCACCGGCACATGGAAGAAGGCAAGTCGCCGTTCGACGCAGCCCTGGAAGGCGCGCGCGAAATTGCCATGCCAGTGGTGTCCATGACCATCACCCTTGCCGCCGTGTATGCACCGATCGGCTTCCTCACCGGGCTCACCGGCGCGCTGTTCAAGGAGTTTGCCCTGACGCTGGCCGGGGCGGTGGTCATTTCCGGTATCGTTGCCCTGACCCTGTCACCGATGATGTGCGCCCTGCTGCTGCGCCGGGAGCAGAACCCGAGCGGCCTGGCCCACCGCCTCGACCAGCTGTTCGAACGCCTGAAAGGGCGCTACCAGCGCGTGCTGCACGCCACCCTCGACAGCCGGCCGGTGGTGCTGGTGTTTGCCGTGATCATCCTGTGCCTGATCCCGGTGCTGCTCAAATTCACCCAGAACGAACTGGCGCCCAATGAGGACCAGGGGGTGATTTTCATGATGAGCAGCTCGCCTCAACCGGCCAACCTCGACTACCTCAACGCCTACACCGACCAGTTCACACCGCTGTTCAAGGCCTTCCCCGAGTATTACTCGTCGTTTCAGATCAACGGCTTCAACGGCGTGCAGACCGGTATCGGTGGTTTTTTGCTCAAGCCCTGGAACGAGCGCGAACGCACACAGATGGAGCTACTGCCGCTGGTGCAGGCCAAACTCGAGGAAATCAGCGGGCTGCAGATCTTCGGCTTCAACCTGCCGTCGTTGCCCGGCACTGGCGAGGGCTTGCCATTCCAGTTTGTGATCAATACCGCTGGCGACTACCCGGCACTGCTGGACGTGGCCCAGCGCATCAAGACGCGCGCTCAGGCATCGGGCAAGTTCGCCTTCCTCGATATCGATCTTGCCTTCGACAAGCCCGAAGTGGTGGTGGACATCGACCGGGCAAAGGCGGCGCAGATGGGGGTGTCGATGGACACCCTCGGCGGCACCCTGGCGACCCTGCTGGGCGAGGCGGAAATCAACCGCTTCACCCTTGAAGGCCGCAGTTACAAGGTGATCGCCCAGGTTGAACGGCCTTACCGCGACAACCCCGGCTGGCTGAACAACTACTACGTGAAGAACGAGCAGGGCCAGTTGTTGCCGTTGTCGACCCTGATCACCCTCACCGACCGCGCTCGCCCACGCCAGCTCAACCAGTTCCAGCAACTGAACGCTGCGATCATCCAGGGCGTCCCCATGGTCAGCCTGGGCGAGGCACTGAAGACCGTGCAGGACATCGCTCGCGAAGAGGCCCCGGAGGGCTTTGCCTTCGACTACGCCGGCGTGGCCCGCCAGTATGTGCAGGAAGGCAGCGCATTGTGGGTCACCTTCGGCCTGGCGCTGGCGATCATTTTCCTCGTGCTGGCTGCACAGTTCGAAAGCTTCCGCGACCCGTTGGTGATTCTGGTGACCGTGCCGTTGTCCATCTGTGGCGCGCTTTTGCCGCTGTTCCTGGGTGTGTCGAGCATGAACATCTACACCCAGGTCGGGCTGGTGACATTGATCGGGCTTATCAGCAAGCACGGAATCCTGATCGTCGAGTTCGCCAATCAGCTACGCGATGAGCGTGGCCTAAGTGTGCGCGAAGCGATCGAGGAAGCAGCGGCCATTCGCCTGCGGCCGGTGCTGATGACCACCGCGGCGATGGTGTTCGGCATGGTGCCGCTGATTCTGGCAACCGGGGCGGGAGCGGTCAGCCGATTTGACATCGGTATGGTGATTGCCACCGGGATGTCGATTGGCACGCTGTTTACCTTGTTTGTGTTGCCGTGCGTCTACACCCTGCTGGCGCACAAGGCGAGCGCCAAGGCACCTGCAATCGCTTGAACCGACCTGTGGGGGCGGGCTTGCCCGCGAAGAGGCCGGCAACGCAGATGCAAAAAGCCAAAGGCCCCGCAATCGCGAGGCCTCTGGCTTTTTCAGCTAACGCAGGGTTCATCCAAATGGCCGCAACCCTTGACGCAGGCCAAACAGGAACAGCAAAAGGTCCTGGTCCGGCTCGCTCTGGGCCTGCTGCTGCGGTTTTGCATCCCGCGGCAACGCGCACTGGTCTGCCATCTCAGCCTTGCTGAACACCGTTGGCCTCGGCTCTTCCCAGGCCGCCACCGCCACGGTGGTCACCGCCAGGCCAGCTACCAGGAACAAAGCTCGAGCAATTTCTAGTTTCATTACTCTAACCCTTTGACAGCGCTGCCAAACGCCATCTTGTAAAAGTAGAGCAGTGTCTGCCATTCCGCGTCATTGAGCGACGAATGGCGGCGTAGCTGACGCAAGTCATTGCCGGCCGCACGCTGGCAGCTGATACGCCGCCTGCACTTTTCCAGGTCCAGCAGCGCCACTTCGACGCGAGCCTGCTCGCCCTCGCCGATTACCTTGATGAATACGTGCTTGCCATACAGGCAGCCGTGCTGCCAGTGCCCCAGGTGCATCCGCGCCAGGTTGTCCGCCAGGTCCTTGAGCATGCGCTCATGCACCACCTGCGGGTAACGCTCGCGGGCACCTTCGGCATGCCAGGTGTCGAGTTCGACAAAACCGTCCAGCGCTTCGCTGACCAGCAGCGCGCGCCACTGGTGCTCGGCATCACGCTGTGCGCCACAGAAGACGATGCGCGGTACACGCACGCCCAACTGCTCGAAACTGTTCAGCGCATCGAGTTCACGCAACACAGTCGGCCGACCAAAAGGGTGCAACAGGCTGCGGTAGATATGCCCAACCTGGCGTTTGGCATACAACAGCTTGCCATCGGCATCGTTAAGGCGTTGCACGCCACTCTCGCCGCCGCGGCGCTGGTTAGGCTCCTCGACCCACTCGCCTTGCTGGCGCCAGTAAAAATCGAACTGCGCTTCCCCTTTATGGGCTACAGCCATCAAACACTACCCCTTACGCAATACATAGACCCGCCACATGGCATAGAACGGCAGGAAGTCCAGGCGTTCCTGGATTCTGAAGCCGGCGGCCCTGAATTCTTCTTCGACCGTTTCGGCAGGTAACACGAAACGGTTCTGGTAATTATCCTGCTCGGCCTTGGCGCTACGGCGCTGCTCCAGCTTTTTCCGGCGCCAGGCCTTGAAGTTGCCATCCACCCACAGTGACAGGATCACGCTATCACGGCTAACTCGTTGAAATTCCGAAAGAATGGTCTTTCTGTGCGCCGACTCGCCAATGTGATGGAACAGGCGCATGCAGAAAATGCTGTCCACGGCGTTGTCTGGCAGGTCGATGGCAAATGCCGAAGTCTGCAAAGGCCGTACCCGTGCCACCACTTCTGGCGGTTGCGCCGCACAGGCTGTCTCGATCATGGCCTCGGAGTTGTCGGCACCGATGATTACCCGATTGGGCTTTTCCGCCAACAGCGGCCAGAAACGGCCCGCTCCGCATGGCAGGTCGAGTACCAGGCCAGGCTCGCCCGCCAATGCCAAGGCGCGGCGCGCCAACTGCTCATCTCGCTTGTGGGAAAGGCGTCGCGCCAGGCCGTCCTGGTGCTTGAGAAAGTACTCGCGTGCATGGTCTTTGTCGTACTTCTCGGAAAATTCAAGCTTGATGGGGCTACGCATTGGGCATCTCCTGACTCCATTGCGCCCACACTAGTCATGTAAGCGTTGGAATCAGGTCATGCCAATGTGAAAAAAACGTTGAGCACTATTTGACCTGATACAAAACATTACTCGACCAAGGTGTCCGGGTCGCCTTTGGCCACGGTGTTGCTCAGGTCCACCTGGAAGCGGCAGCCATGCGGCAAGGTGGATGTCAGGGTGACACGCCAACCTTGGTCGTCGCAGATCCGCTGCACCAGCGAAAGCCCCAGCCCAAGCCCCTCGCCACGCCGTTCATCGCCGCGCACGAACGGCCTGAACATGGCCTCGCGCTGCTCTTCGGGGATACCCACGCCGCTGTCCTCTACGCTGAAACCGTTGGCTTCCAGGCTCAGGCGGATATACCCACTGTCGGTGTAGTGCGCCGCATTGCGCAGCAGGTTGCCCATCACCGACTGCAGGAAGGTGGCGTTGTACAGCACAGGGCTAGCGCTCACGCGACCATCGAAATACAGGGTGAGGCCTTTCTGTTCGATGGTGTCGCGCCACACCCCGATGAGCTCGTCGGCCACTTCGCGCAGGGTCGCCCGTGACGCCACTGCCCCCTCATCACGCTGCGCGCGGGCCAACATGAGGAAGGTCTTGACCAGCTCGCGCATTTCTTCGGTGGCCCGCGCCACGCGCTCCACCTGGCTACGCGCACGGGCATCGAGGCCGGGGTTTTCCATCAGAAGCTCACACGAGGTCGCCAACACCATCAACGGCGTGCGCAGCTCGTGGCTGACGTCGCTGGTGAACAGCCGCTCGCGGGTCAGCGCATCACGCAGGCGGCCCAGGGTGTCGTCGAAAGCCACTGCAAGCTGGCCGACTTCGTCTGCCGCATAATCCGGAGCCAGCGGCGGGGCCAGGCCCAGTAGTTGATCGCGGTGTCGCACCTGACGCGCCAGGCGGATGACCGGTGCCATTACCCGACGTGCAACCAGCCAGCCAAGGATGACCGCCAACACCAGGCTGAGCACGAAGCCCACCACAACCACGGCAAACAGTACGCGCTCGCGCTCCTCGAAGTCGCTCTGGTCCTGCAGCAGTACATAACGGCGACCATCGACGATCTCAACCATGGCGTGGTAGGACAGCTGGTCTCGGAACACTTCGTGGAAACCGCGGTCGAGGTGCCGCAGGTCCTTGGGCAGCTCGAAGTCGTCACGCCCGCCACTGAAATAGAACAGCTGGTCTGGGCGAGGCCGATGACTCCAGTCACTGACGCTGTCCATACGCAGCAGGCGCTGCAGGTCACCGCCCAGTACCGAGGAAATCAGTCGCTCTTCGACCAGGTGCACCGTGCCAACGATACCGAATGCGAAGGCCCCGGCCACCAGCGCACTCATCAGGGCAAAGGCGATGATGATACGCTGGGCAAGGCTTTGCTTAAACTCCATCGCGGCCCTCGGCGAGGCGATAGCCGACGCCATGGACGGTATGCAGCAACGGTTTTTCAAACGGTTTGTCGATCACCTGGCGCAACTGATGCACATGGCTGCGCAGGCTGTCGCTATCGGGGCAGTCATCGCCCCACAAGGCTTCTTCCAGCACCTCGCGGCGCAGTACGTGCGGGCTTTTCTGCATCAGTACCGCCAGCAGCTTGAGGCCGACCGGGTTAAGCTTCAGCAGGCGCCCCTGGCGGGTTACCTCAAGGGTATCGAGGTCGTAGCTCAGGTCAGCCACCTGGAGGGTGCGGCGCCCACCGCCCTGGGCACGGCGCAGCACCGCTTCGATGCGCGCCGCCAGCTCCGACAAGGCAAATGGCTTGAGCAGGTAGTCGTCAGCCCCAGAGCGGAAGCCCTGCAGGCGGTCGTCCAGCTGGTCACGGGCAGTGAGCATGATCACCGGCGTGTCACGGCGGGCATCTTCGCGCAGGCGCTTGCACAGGGTGTAGCCATCGATGCCTGGCAGCATGATGTCGAGTACGATCAGGTCGTAGTGTTCGGTGGCGGCCAAATGCAGCCCGGACAGGCCATCCTGGGCACAGTCGACGGTGTAGCCTTTCATGCCCAGGTAATCGGCCAGGTTGGCCAGGATATCGCGGTTGTCTTCAACCAAAAGAATGCGCATCGGTTTCTCCTGTGCGGCGCTCTTCGCTGTGGTGCGCGGCAGGCGCAGCTTAAGGCCTATGCCTGCACGGTGCCAGCCCTGGGGAAAATTCACCGCACTTGACGGTTTTTTCACTGATCCTTCACGGACACAGGATAGCGGGCGGCCGACAATACCCGATCTTTTTCGCGCCCTGGAGCCGTCATGCAGCAACGCACCCGCCCTCGCCCGATCAACTACTGGCTGTACCTGGGGATTCCCCTGGCGACTGCGCTGGCCTTGATCCTGCTGGAGCTGACTTCAGTCGACATGGATGTCGCCAACCTGTTCTTCGACCCCGCTGCCGGGCAGTTCATTGGCCGCCACAGTTACCTGCTGGAAAACATCCTGCATGACCGGGTCAAGCAAGTGGTGATCCTGTTGGGGGTGATATCGCTGCTGACCTTTGCCGCGAGCTTTTTCTGGAAGCGCCTGTTTGGCTGGCGCCGTGAACTGGGCTGCCTGGCGCTGGCACTGGGCTTGTCCACGGCGTTTGTCACACCGCTGAAAAAAGTCACCCAGGTGCAGTGCCCTTGGAGCCTGACCCAGTTTGGCGGCACCGAAACCTACAGCAAGCTGCTGGAACCACGGCCGCCTACCGACAAGCCTGGCCTGTGCTGGCCGGGCGGGCATGCAGCGACCGGTTTCTGCCTGTTCGCCTTGTTCTTCATGCTGCGTGATCGCAAGCCGCGCCTGGCGCGGGTGGCATTTGTAGTGGCCTTGATAGCAGGGTCGGTACTGTCGGTGGGCAGGATGATGCAGGGTGCGCACTTCCTGTCGCACAATATGTGGACGGCAGTGTTCTGCTGGTTGATCGGATTGGGGTCGTATTACCTGGTTCTCTATCGGCGGGGGCTGGCCGAGGTGCCCGTCGCCGAGCGCAGTGCCGCATGAAAGAGGGGCCGCTTTGGAGGGTGTCAGAAATTTTGTGTTCGGGCATAACATGAGTAAGAGGTGCATGTATGCCAACCAAAAAGAAACCCTTGCGTGACCTGCCCAAAATCCCCAAAGAGCTGCTGGA
>NZ_JAECZP010000030.1:0-68239 GCF_019691255.1 Pseudomonas sp. USTB-Z | reverse complement strand
ATGGTCACTTGTGATGCTGATAATCTTTTTGACTATCAGTCCGTACTCACAAGCACCCACACGAATTGCTTGATTCAATTTGTTAAAGAGCGTTTGGTTAAGAGCTTTTCGCCCCAACCGAGGCGCGCATTCTACGCTTTCCTCAGAACCTGTCAAGCGTTTATTTTGAAGTTTTTTACCACTGCTTTCTTTCGAAAGCTAACAACTTCAACAACTTACCGCTTGCCCCGAAGCGTTCATCGCTGCGAGGAGGCGAATAATACGCGCTTTGAAATCAGAGTCAACACCTTGTTCTGAAAAACTTTTCCATCAACGTTTTGCCGCTAACCGGCAACTAATGAAAGCGCCGTGGATCTGTAAAGAAACACACCACGGAGCGTAGCGGCCATGAGCGATGGGCAAAGCGAGAAAACCCCCGGCCTCTCTGCAGATGAAGAGCAGGAGGTCAGCCACAGCCAACCGCCGCGGGCGGCTGTGCTGCACGAAATCATTCGCTACCAGGGCGACCAGGAACTGGAACGTACACTTGCCGCGTTGTGGTGGTCCGCACTTGCCGCCGGCCTGTCCATGGGGCTGTCGTTGATGGCCATGGGGCTATTCTACGCCCGCCTGCCGGAAGGCGATGGTGCCCAGGTGGTCGCCAGCATCGGCTACAGTGCGGGCTTTCTTGCCGTGATCCTGGCACGCCAGCAACTGTTCACCGAAAATACGCTCACCGCCGTGCTGCCCGTCATGACCGCCCCTACGCTGGCCAACTTCGGACGACTGCTACGCCTCTGGGGCGTGGTGTTGTTTGGCAACCTGGCAGGCACCCTGCTGGTAGCCTGGGTGATGCTGGAACTGCCGATCTTCGACAGCAAGACCGATGTGGCATTCCTGGAGGTCGGTCGCAAGGTAATGAAGAACGACATCAGCCAAATGTTCGCCAAGGGCATAGTCTCAGGCTGGATGATTGCCACCATGGTCTGGATGATCCCTTCAATGGAGCACGCCAAGATCTGGATCATTCTGATGATCACCTACCTGATGGCCCTTGGCGATTTCACTCATATAGTGGTGGGGTCAGTCGAAGTGTCCTACCTGGTGTGGGCTGGCGACGAAACCTGGAGCCGTTTCTGGCTGGAATTTGCACTGCCGACGCTGGCGGGCAACATCATCGGTGGCAGTTTCATCTTCGCCTTGATCAGCCATGCGCAAGTGCGCAGTGACAGTGGCAAACCACCCTCGCGGCTTCTGAACGACGACCAGCCCCAGTCCGCGCGCAGCAGACATGAGCCAAAATGATACTCAGCGTGCCGCTACGGTGAGCTCATGCCCCTGGCCCTGCTTACTCATGGGCCAGGGCTACACATCCGTTCTGCCCGCCATGCGGTGACTCCAGATTGCCCCGCTCCCGTCCGCGGCGCGCTCAGTCGCATCTGAGCCTGGTTATCGACGGCCCACCACAGTGATCGAATCAACCGTGAATTGGCTTGTAAGGTCATTTCTCGCCGAAGTAACACTGTTCAACAATATTCATCCGAATTATGCGATGAACGGTACACCGGCAGAAGAAGATCAGCATTATGGACAATCGCATCGGCAAAGGGCTTTCATTCGTCAAGCGCATCTACCTGCCGCGGGTCATTGGCCTGGGAATCGGCCTGTTCACTGTCATGGCGGCGATTGCGCCGCTGTCGCCCCCCTCCTGGACATGGCTGCTAGTACTGTTCAATGGTTTGCTGTGGCCGCACGTGGCCTACCAGTGGGCTGCCCGCTCGACAACGCCTTACCAGGCGGAACAGCGCAACCTTCTGCTGGACTCGCTGATGGGCGGGTTCTGGACTGCCGCCATGCACTTCAACCCGCTACCCAGCGTGACCGTGCTGTCGATGATGACGATGAACAACGTCGCCGCCGGCGGCAAGCGCATGGTCTTTCGCGGAGCGCTGGCGCAACTGGCTGGCATGCTCGCCGCCATCCTGCTGCTTGGCCCTGGCTTGCAATTGATCGCCACGCCCCTGCAGGTCTATGCGTGCCTGCCAATGCTGGCGCTGTACCCACTGGCCTTGGGCTGGGTGTGCTACCAGCTTGCGATCAAGCTGGGCGACCACAAGCGCCGGCTGAGCGCCCTGAGCCTCACCGACAGCCTGACCGGGCTGTTCAACCACGGCGCCTGGAAGGACCTGCTGCAGCTCAAGTTCCAGGCGTGCAGGCAGCGACAGGGGCACGCGGTGATTGCCCTGATCGACATCGATCACTTCAAGACCATCAACGACACCTTTGGCCATGTGGTCGGCGACTGTGTACTGCGCCAGCTCAGCGCTGAGCTGCGGCGCAGTTTGCGCGAGGGCGACCAGGCCGGGCGTTACGGCGGCGACGAATTCTGCGTGATCCTGCCCGAAATCAGCGAAGCCCAGGCCTGCCAAGTCATGGAGCGTCTGCGCGAGCGGGTTTCCAGCTACCGCAACACACAGTTACCGCACCTGCGCATCAGCCTGAGTATCGGCCTGTCACCCTTCGAGGCCAACCTCGAGTCCCCCGAGCACTGGCTCGAACAGGCGGACAAGGCGCTGTACATCGCCAAGCACGCTGGCCGCGATCAGGTCAATTTTGCCCGCGGTGAAGCTGCCGCGCTCAGGCTGGCCTATCCTGATTGAACCTCCTTCCTGTCTGCCTGGAGGGAGGTTGCCTGAAGGAGCCGCTCGCGCATGGCCAGGACCGCCAAGCTTCTACCCGCTAGCCCCACACCGCGCTTTCAGGTGCGCCACCTCATTGCCGGTTTCAGCGCAGTGTTCGGCCTGGCTTGCCTGGTCATTCTCGGCGCTCTGTTCAATATCGCCAGCACACTCGACCAACAGGAGCGCCAGCGTAGCGCCTTCCATGCGAACCAGGCGCTGGAACAACGGCTGCTCGCCTCGCGCCAGTTTCTGTCCAGCTATGCCGTATGGGATGCAGCCTTCGAGCACCTGTCGGGCCAAGCCGACTGGCAATGGGCCTACGAGGAAAAGAACGTAGGCGAGTCGCTGTACAGCGCCAGCGGCTACGAAGGGGTGTTCGTAGTGGAAAACGACCGCACCACCTATGCCTTGTTCAAAGGCCAGCCCAGCCAGGCAGGCGCTGACAGCTATATAGACACACCACTGCAGCCGATCATCGAACAGGCCCGCGCGGCGGCGATTTCACGCGAGCAGGTCACCCGTTTCGTGCTGTTCAATGGCTGGCCGGCCGCACTCAGTGCAGCAGCCGTGCGCCCGGACCGGGAGGTTACCGACAGCGAGGTGAGTCAGGCGCCGGTGATGCTGTTCATTGACCAGCTCACCGAAAGCAAACTGGCGCAGTTGGGCAACGGCGCCGGCCTGACGGGCATGCACGTGGAAAAGGAGGATATGCAGGATCACAGCCACCTGCGCATCGACCTGGGCGACACCGGCTACCATCTGACCTGGAACAGCCCACTGCCGGGGCGTCAGATGCTGCGGGCAGTGTTGCCAGCACTGTTGTGCGCACTACTGATACTTGGCTTGGTGATGCTGTACCTGTTCCGCCATGCCTTGCGCAGCTCCCGGGCAATCGGCCTCACGCTCGTGCATCTGCAACAAAGCAACCAGGCCCTGGAGGCCAGCGAGCAGCGTTTCCGCGCGGTGGCCGAATCGGCATCCGACTGGATCTGGGAAACCGACCGGCATCAACGCCTGACCTACCTGTCGCAACGCTTCGCCAACGTCACCGGCTACCCGGTAGACGGCTGGCTGGGCCACCCGCTCAACCAGTTGCTGGCCTGCGACACCACGCCGTTGTCACCTTGGCTCGACGCCCTGGCTACCGCCGACCCGCAGCAATTGGCCAACCTGCGCTGCACTTACCGCGACCAGAATGGCCAGAACCGCTACTGCCGGATATCCGCCCGCGCTATCTGGCGCGATGGCAAGGCCATCGGTTTTCGGGGTACCGCCAGCGATATCACCGACGAAGTCGACGCCCACGCGCGCATCCAGCATCTTTCGCTGCACGACCCACTGACCGGGCTGGCCAACCGCAACAAACTCGCCCGGCACTTGGAGCAGGCCTTGTTGCGCGGCAGTGACTCGCCGCCGCTGACCTTGTTGCTGCTGGACCTGGACAACTTCAAGCCGATCAACGACTCGCTCGGTCATGCCGCCGGAGATGCCGTGCTGCAAGAAGTGGCAACGCGCCTGCGCGACACCACCCGCGATGGCGACCTGGTCGCGCGTCTGGGCGGCGACGAGTTCATCCTGGTACTCAGCGGCATGGACAACAGCAGCGAGATCGACCGCTTCTGTGCGCGCCTGATCGGCCTGCTGCAGCAACCCATCGTCTTCGAAAACCAGCCGCTGCACATTGGTGCCAGTATTGGCGTTGCCCAGACGCGCAACCAGGGCTTCGATGCAGGTGAACTGATCCGCTGCGCCGACATCGCCCTGTACCAGGCCAAGGCCGATGGAAAGAACACATGGCGCTACTTCGTTGCCGAAATGAACCAGCAGATCCAGTACCGCCGCCAGCTGGAGAACGACCTGCGCCGGGCCCTGCGCAATGAGGAGTTCGAGTTGCATTACCAGCCACGCTACCGCCTCGACGACCTGCGTATCGTCGCGGTCGAGGCCTTGGTGCGCTGGCGGCATCCACAGGAAGGGTTACTGGGGCCGGACACCTTCATTCCGTTGGCCGAGCAGAGCGACATCATTGTTGCGCTGGGCCGCTGGGTGCTTCGCGAAGCTTGCCGCACTGCCCATGACTGGCCAGCCGACGTGCTGGTTTCGGTCAACCTGTCGCCTGCGCAATTCTTGCGCAGCGATGTGGTAGCCGACGTGCGCGAAATTTTGCTCGACACGGCCTTCCCCGCCCAGCGGTTGGAACTGGAGATTACCGAGAACGTGATGCTCAACGACATCGAGGGCGCGCTAGGCACCATGCTGTCGCTCAAGGAGCTAGGGGTGCGCCTGAACATGGATGATTTCGGCACCGGCTATTCGTCGTTGGGCTACCTGCGTACTTACCCGTTCGACAGCATCAAGATCGACAAACGCTTCATCAGCGGCCTGAACAACAACGGCGGCAGCGACCGCGCTGTGGTCCAGGCCATCATCAACCTGGGTGAGGCGATGGGGCTGACAGTGACAGCCGAAGGCGTGGAAAGCGAACATCAACTCAAGGCGCTGGAAAACGATCGCTGCCATGAAGTGCAAGGCTATTACCTGAGCATGCCCCTGGACAGCGCCGGATTGGCGGCGTTGTTGCACCAAACCTCCCAAAGCACTGCACAGCCCTTGTAGACGCGGCCTTGCTCCTAAACAGACTGAGTGTGCTGCTGCAGGCTGCGCTGCGCCACGATTTCGGGCAGATCACAGCGGCGCAGGTAGGCGCGCAGCGGTTCACCAATGTTCAAGCGGTCATCCACATGCTGATCCAGCAACAGCGACAGCCGTTCGCGGCACAACACCATGCGCAGCCCTTGCTCGGGCCGCCAGACAAACTCGCTGCAGGGGGTGATACTGGCGTCGGCCACGTCCATGCCGAACGCGTCCTCGGAGAAACGCACGATATGAACACCGCGCTTGCCGTGAAAACCGACAAAGCCCTTTAGCTGATCGGCGGCGTTGCAGATATCCTGGGAAGTGATGGCCATGACGTAACCTCGCAATGAAATCGGAAGATACGCACGCCTGGCGGAAGAAGGGTTGCCTCTGTCGGGCAACTCACAGCGGCAGCCTAACGCAACTGGCGGGCCGTTCGCCAAGTTTTTTCGTGCCCGACGTCGTCGACGACCTCAAGCTGTACTGCCTTCACCACACGACCCGGCTGTACCGCTTCGACCGTTACATCTCTGTCTATTGAGGCAGCACCATCACTGCGGGTCGCGGTCCTCATGCACTTGCACACTCGCCGTCATACCCGCACTCAAGGTCAGCCCTTCCGGCACCTGATCCAGGCGAATCCTCACAGGTATGCGCTGGGCCAGTCGTACCCAGTTGAAGGTCGGCTCTACCTCCGGCAGCAACTGGCTGTCCGGGTTGCTGTTGCGGTCGGTGATGCCGCGGCTGATGCTCTCCACGTGCCCCTGCATCGGTTCACCCGTGCCCATCAGCCACACCTTCACGGTGTCCCCAACGCGAATGCGCGGCAGCTTGGTTTCCTCGAAATAGGCCTGGATGTAGAACGTCGAATCATCCACCAGCGCCATCACCGATTCCCCGGTGTTCACATAATTGCCTTCGGCCAGACGCAGATTGGTGATATGCCCGCTGCGCGGTGCCCGCACCTCACTGCGCGCCAGGTTGATCCTGGCCACCTGCAACTGCGCCTCGGCCTCATGCAACTCGCCACGCGCGATGGCGGCATTGATCTGGGCGTTTTCACGCAACTCGGCACTGATCGCCTCTGGCCCCAAGGCAGTACGCCGGGCTGCTTCACGCTCGCGCAAGCGCAGTTGCTGGGCGCGGGTCTCGGTCACCGCGCTGGCCTGATCTAGCGCGGCCTGGAAGCGCTCGCGGTCAATGCTCATCAACAAGTCGCCAGCCTTGACCTGCTGGTTGTCATGAACCTTGAGTTCGCGAACCCAGCCAGACACGTCAGGCGCAATCACCACCACATCGGCGCGCACACGGGCATCGCGCGTCCATGGGGTGAGCATGTAGTACTGCCACAGCTGGTAGCCGGCCAACACGGCCAGGGCCACCACACACAGGGTCACCAGAATACGTACGGCCGCACGCATCGAAACACTCCTTTATAAAGTTCCCAGCAGACGTACCACCAGGAACAACACACAGACGAACAGCGCTGCGTCGAACAGCGCTTCATGCCAGATCCAGCGCCCCAACGGTGTGGCATGCACCACCAGGCGCAGCAGGCCGGTGAGCAGCAGCGCCAACAACACATAAAGCAGAAACGGGCTGAGCAGCACACCGCCCACTTCCCACTCACGCAAACCCATGGGTGTCCTCCTGCCAGCGGCACCATTTGCCCCAGCTTTTCTGCAATTGCAGCACCGCCCCCTCGGCCAGCCGGAGCGGGTCGCTGGCTGGCAACCGACGCAAGGCTGCAATGAACTGCTCACTGGCAGCATCCAGCCGCTGCCCACGCCCGGCAGCCGGCCCTTTGGCCAGCACTGCTTCCACGTGTTGCAGGTACTCGCGCTCGGCCCGCCCCAAAGGGGCCTGGGCGACCGCCAGGCACATGCGCAGGTGCACCAGTTCGTCGCCGATATCCAGCCCGTGCAGGCCGTCATCCCAGCGTTTGCGTTCGCCTTCCGGTAATTCACTGGCATGCCGCGCCAGTTGCATCAGCCGGTCGGCCATGCGCCCGCCAAACCAGCTGTCAGCCCCGCGCAGGTCGCGCCGGGTCAGGCGCACCAAGTCGTTCTGCGTTGCAGCACGCAAGCGCCGGCCCAGCCAGGCCGGGTGGCGGAACACCAGTAAGCGGAAGGCCATGACCGCTGCCGACACCCCCACCAGCATGGCCAAGGCACTGTTCAACATGGTCGCCACGCCGAACTGCATGGCGTTGAGCGGCGACACCAGCACAATGAAGTGCAGGCAATAGGAAGTGGCTGTAGCCCCGGTACGCGGATGGGCCATGCCCAGTGCACCAACAAACAGTGGCACGCCCATGCCCAGGCAGAGCATGGCGAAACTGCTCCATTGCGGCAGCATGATCTGCCCGACCAGAAACGCCGCCGGTATCGCCAGGAATATCCCGCGCAGGAAACTCAGGCCGATCTGTGCGCCGTTCTCGCGACTGGCGAACAGGCTGCAGACCACGCAGGTCAGCACCAGGCCACCCGGTGCCGAAGGCCAGGCCGTGGCCAGCCAGAAACCACTCATTACCAGGAAGGCCAGCGCACTGCGCGAGCCGAACAGCAAGGCCAGCGACCAGTCTCGGTGCACGGCCAGACCCTGGGACACGTCCTTGGGCGCCCTGCCCGCCTCCACATCCTCAAGTGCCTGGCTGGCGGCCATGGCATAGTCCAATAGCAGGGCCATGCGCGCCAGGCAGAAGTGCTCCGCCGAACTGATCTGCTCGTCGTGTGCGGCATCCCAGATACGCTGACGCAACAACAACAGGCTGGGCTGGTCGGGTTGGTCGAGCAGCGTACGCACTTCCTGCAACCAAGGCGTCAAGTGCTCGACCTCACACTCATCCAGTTGCCGCCACTGGCGGCGCACCGAACGGGAAATACGCAACAACACCAGCAGTTTCTGGCTAAGGCCACGAATGGCACGGGCACGTTGGCGCCCGCGATTGCCCTCGAACCAGGCATGTTCACGTTGGCTGTCGATGGCAACGATGCGTCCCAGGCTTTCCAGCAGGCCTTTGCGCGCCTCGTCCTCTCCGCCCAGCATGGCGCTGGCGGCCTGCAGGCCGTTCTGCCAGGCCTGCCGCGCCTGCCCACCCAGTTGCTGCTCGACCCGCATGGGCCAGAGCAAGGCACTGCTGGCTGTTGCACAGAAAATACCCAGGCAGATCTCGGTACAGCGCGCCACGGCCTGGTCGAATACCTGCAGGGGGTGGTCAATGGCCGGCAAGGCAATGATCGCTGCGGTATAGCCGGCCAGCACGAAAGCATAGGCCCAGGCGCTGCGCAACTGGGTGGACGCGGCAGTACACAGGGCCAGCCACAGCGCCAAGGCAAGCAGGAACAGCCCGGGGGTCTGGGCGAACAGGCCGATGAACAGCACTGACATGACTGTGCCGACCAACGTGCCGGCCAACCGCGCCAAGCCTTTCTGCACCACCATGCCCGATAGCGGCTGGGCGACGATGAAAGCAGTCATCAATGCCCAGGAGGGTTGCTCCAGCCCCCAGCGCATCGCCAGCCACAACGCCAGGCCGCCACCGAGCAGGGTCTTGATGGCAAACTTGAGGGCGAGGCTGCTGGGCGCGAACAGGGCCTGAAAGGTGATGGGCACGAGGCGGACCTTGCGGGGAAAAGTCTTGCTGAAAAGATAGACAATGATAAGCAGAATAAAGCGGAAACGATTAATTAGCTAGCTAATCATGTATATGCGATGGGCCTGCACTGAGAGGGACAGCTCAGGCAATAAAAAATGCAGGCAAAAAAATGGGCGACCGAAGTCGCCCTAAATGCCTTGCGTGCTCGTGTACCCGGAAGGTCAGCGCGGCTTGCGCTTGTTCGAGTCCTTCCAGATGAAAATGCCCAGACCGGCAAAGAAGGCGACCATCAGCCCGACCGTTACCACACCGGCGATAACCACGTTGTCGAAGAACATGCTGGCCTCCCCATTCGTTTGCCGTTGTCCGATGGGTACACGTTAACCAATGTGGCGGCGGGAAAAATTGATCAGTGTCAATGGTGCCCGAGGCCGGGCACGCGAGCGGGGCGCAGGGTTGACCTGCGTCAAGTTTCAACGCTTCTTAGGTTTGCCCTTGGGCTTCTTTTTCTTGCTGGTACTCAAAGGCAGGGCCTGCTCGAAAGCATTGCGCATTTCGTTCAGCCGCTTTTCCTTGAGGTCGTGGACGCGCTTGGCACGTTCGGCATCGAAATCGATGAGGTTGTCTTGGCTCATGGGTGGGCTCGACGATCAACAGAGAAATGCATGATGAAGCCAGGCGCAGGCGCTGACCAGCCCCGTATCAGACTTCGATGTCCACCAGCAGTCCTTGGCGTACATGCTCGCCCATCAATGGCGCTACCGGCACGGTATTGTCGGCATTGACCTCGTCACCCGGGACGGCATCGTAGCGTTCCTGCTCGCCCTTATTGCGGTGTTGCTGCTGGCGGCGCTGTTCATCGCGCAGCAACAATACCTGCTCCTGCGGGTCGCGCTGGCGCTTGAGGTCAATGGCACTTTCGCCGGACGCAGGCTGCGTCGGCACCACCGGCTTGATATCGGGGGTTGGCTTGACCGGGTCCTGTTGCGAGGTGACCGGGGCGGCACTGAGCGGAATGATCGGCGGCAGCATGGACGTTCTCCTATGCCCCCTGTATCGGCAGGCGCAGCTTTACCTTGATGTCATGGACAACATTTACTCGGCTTCGTCACCCGGCTCGTCGTCGACTGGCGGACTGGCCTCGCTCCAGGGCCGCTTGTACACCTGTTGCCAAACCGCATCCATATGATCGCGTAACACCTGCGGCGCGGCTTTCAGCGAAGCGCTGTCCTCGCGCTCACCACCGATCGGTTCCTCGCCCGCCGGGGTGATCAGCGACTGGCCGGTAATGGTGTAACTGGCCTGCCCTTCACGCATCTCGATGGCGATGTCATGCGGGTCGATACCGCCGCCGCAGAACGCATGGCTGGCCACCGTTATCTCGGCCACACCATTCTTGTTCAGGTCGCTCACATCACTGACGTCATTATAGAAGCCCACGTCCAGGTCCAGCCCCGGGCAGGTCGTTTCCTGCTCGACCTGCCAACGCGCCTTGAAGGTGTCGTTCTCGGCCGTGCGCCCGTACAAGGTGGCCTTGAGCACCACCTTGTCCACTTCCTGTTCGCTTTCCAGGTCGCTGGCCTGGCCATCGCTGCGGCTCAGGACCAGCAGCCCTTCGCCGTCACTGTCACGAAAGTGCACGCTCTTTATCGGCGTCTGTACGCCCAGTACCTCAAGCTGCTCCATCGGAATGGGGGGCAATGTCTCAAAGTTTTTCTGCTCGCAGGCGCTCAGCAGCACCAGGCTGCCCACGGCCATCGAAGCGCTGATCCAGCGGTGCTTGGCAGACATGTTGATCCGGGGCCCTCGTCGGCGGCGCTGTGCAGGGCGATGAAACGACTAGACTGTGCCTTTCGATACCTTTCGGTGCTATCGGCACTTTGGTCTGACCGGCCGATCCGTTAACATAATCGGCTTTTTCATCGCGGGAGTTCAGGCAGTATGGCGCAGCAGTATCAACCGGGGCAACGCTGGATCAGCGACAGCGAAGCAGAGCTCGGCCTGGGTACCATCCTGGCGCAGGATGGCCGCCTGTTGACCGTGCTCTACCCGGCCACTGGCGACACCCGCCAGTATTCCCTGCGCAATGCGCCGCTGACCCGCGTGCGCTTCTCGCCAGGTGACCAGATCACCCACTTCGAAGGCTGGAAGCTGACCGTACGCGAAGTCGAGGACATCGACGGGCTGATGGTCTACCACGGCCTGGACGGGCAGAACCAGCCTCGCACCCTGCCCGAAACCCAGTTGTCGAACTTCATTCAGTTCCGCCTGGCCAGCGACCGCCTGTTCGCCGGGCAGATAGACCCACTGTCGTGGTTCAGCCTGCGCTACAACACCCTGCAGCACACCAGCAAGCAGATGCAATCGGCACTGTGGGGGTTGGGCGGCTGCCGTGCACAGCCCATCGCCCACCAACTGCACATTGCCCGCGAAGTCGCCGACCGCAGCGCCCCGCGCGTTCTGCTGGCCGACGAAGTGGGCCTGGGCAAAACCATCGAAGCCGGCCTGGTCATTCACCGCCAGCTGCTGTCGGGGCGCGCCAGCCGCGTACTGATCCTGGTGCCGGAAAACCTCCAGCACCAGTGGCTGGTGGAAATGCGCCGGCGCTTCAATCTGCAAGTGGCGCTGTTCGACGCCGAGCGCTTCATCGAAAGCGACGCCAGCAACCCGTTCGAGGATGCCCAACTGGCGTTGGTTGCCCTGGAGTGGCTGGTCGACGACGAAAAGGCCCAGGACGCACTGTTTGCCGCTGGCTGGGACCTGATGGTCGTCGACGAAGCCCACCACCTGGTCTGGCACGAAGACCAGGTCAGCGCCGAATACGGCCTGGTCGAGCAACTGGCCCAAGTGATTCCGGGCGTACTGCTGCTCACCGCCACCCCCGAGCAGCTTGGCCAGGACAGCCACTTCGCCCGCCTGCGCCTGCTCGACCCCAACCGTTTTCACGACCTGGCCGCTTTCCGCGCCGAAAGCGAGCACTACCGCCCGGTAGCAGAAGCGGTGCAGGAACTGCTCGACGAGGGCCGCCTGTCGCCCAAGGCCCACGCCACCATCCTGGGCTTCCTGGGTGCCGAAGGCGAAGCCCTGCTGGCTGCGGTCAGCGACGGCGACACCCAGGCCAGCGCCCGGCTGATTCGCGAACTGCTGGATCGCCACGGCACCGGACGCGTGCTGTTCCGTAACACCCGTGCGGCGATTCAGGGCTTCCCCGAGCGCCAGTTGCACCCCTACCCGCTGGCCACGCCCGAGCAATACCGCAACCTGCCAGCCGGCGAGCATGCCGAGCTGTACCCGGAAGTTGCCTTCCAGGCCCAGGGTGAAGTGGCCGATGACGAGCGCTGGTGGCGTTTCGACCCACGCGTCGACTGGCTGATCGACACCCTGAAGATGCTCAAGCGCACCAAAGTACTGGTGATCTGCGCCCACGCCGAAACCGCCATGGACCTGGAGGACGCCCTGCGCGTGCGCTCCGGCATCCCGGCCTCGGTGTTCCATGAAGGCATGAGCATCCTCGAGCGCGACCGCGCCGCTGCCTACTTTGCCGATGAAGAGTTTGGCGCCCAGGTCCTGATCTGCTCGGAAATCGGCAGCGAAGGCCGCAACTTCCAGTTCGCTCATCACCTGGTGATGTTCGACCTGCCAGCGCACCCCGACCTGCTCGAACAGCGCATCGGCCGCCTTGACCGGATTGGTCAGAAGCACACTATCCAGTTGCACATCCCGTACCTGCAAGACAGCCCGCAAGAGCGCCTGTTCCAGTGGTACCACGAAGGGCTCAACGCCTTCCTCAACACCTGCCCCACCGGCAATGCCCTGCAGCACCAGTTCGGCCCACGCCTGCTGCCGCTGTTGGAAGGCGGCGATCACAAGGCCTGGGATACCCTGGTGGCCGACGCCCGCAGCGAGCGCGAGCGCCTGGAAGCCGAACTGCACACTGGCCGTGACCGCCTGCTGGAGCTCAATTCCGGCGGCGCCGGCGAAGGTCAGGCGCTGGTCGAGGCCATTCTCGAACAAGACGACCAGTTCGCCCTGCCGATCTACATGGAAACCCTGTTCGACGCCTTCGGCATCGACAGCGAAGACCATTCCGAGAACGCACTGATCCTCAAGCCGAGCGAGAAGATGCTCGATGCCAGCTTCCCGCTGGGCGACGATGAAGGCGTGACCATCACCTATGACCGTGGCCAGGCGCTGTCACGCGAGGACATGCAGTTCCTCACCTGGGAGCACCCGATGGTGCAGGGTGGCATGGATCTGGTGCTGTCAGGCTCGATGGGCAACACCGCCGTGGCGTTGATCAAGAACAAAGCGCTCAAACCAGGCACCGTACTGCTTGAACTGCTGTTCGTCAGCGAGGTGGTGGCACCCCGCAGCCTGCAACTGGGCCGCTACCTGCCGCCGGCGGCACTGCGCTGCCTGCTCGACGCCAATGGCAACGACCTGGCGTCACGCGTTGCCTTCGAAACCCTCAACGACCAGCTCGAGAGCGTACCGCGCGCCAGCGCCAACAAGTTCGTCCAGGCCCAGCGCGATGTGCTGGCCAAGCGTATCAGTGGCGGCGAGGAGAAGATCCTGCCGGCCCACAACGAGCGCGTGGCCGAAGCCCAGCGCCGCCTCACAGCCGAGGCCGACGAAGAGCTGGCGCGCCTGGTGGCATTGCAAGCGGTCAACCCAAGTGTGCGTGACAGCGAAATCGACGCCCTGCGCAAGCGGCGCGAAGATGGCCTGGCAATGCTGGAGAAGGCCGCCCTGCGCCTGGAGGCCATTCGCGTGCTGGTGGCTGGCTAACGCAGGCCCCGCGCCCTTGTGGGAGCGGGCACGCCCGCGAACACCGGCGAAGCCGGTGGCATCCATCGCAGTGGATGCTTCGCGGGCTCGCCCGCTCCCACAGGAAGGCATCAGGGCCCCGAATTTATTCCTCACTGCGATTGAAGTTATAACCAAATCGTAGAAATCATTGTGCCATTAGTCAGGAAGGCTTAAGTACTCCTTCCTATACTGCCTCTGGACAGTCTGCACAGGGTTGTAGCGCAGACGAGTGAAAACTCGATCAAGAGGCATTCCATGGAATGGCTGGGGCTGCAACTGTTCGCCGATCTTCCCGCAACCGGGCGCATCGTCATCGACTGCCGTCATGAACCGCTCTTGGTTCTGCTCGCCTACTTCGTTGCTTGCGCGGCCTGTTTCGCCACCCTCGACATGGCCGAGCGCCAGTCCCACAGCGACGACCCCACCGCCCACCGGCAATGGAACATGCTAGGAGCCTGCTGCCTGGCAGGCGGCATATGGGCCATGCACTTCATCAGCATGCTGGCCTTTCGGGCCCCGGTAGAAGTGCACTACGACGTATCCCTGACCATTCTTTCGCTGCTCATCGCACTGGGCGTGGCCTGGCTGGCCATGCACAGCCTCGAACGCAGCAAGATGCGCGCGCACCACTGCGTGCCGAGCGCAGGGCTGATCGGCCTGGGCATCATCCTCATGCATTTTGTCGGCATGGCCGCGATGGAAACGGGTGCCCGCCAGTACTACCAAACCGGCTTGCTACTTGCCTCTGCCGCCATTGCACTGCTCACCGCCCTGACCTCGCTGTACCTGGCCCGCTACTTGCGCAATGGCAGCGGCACCCTGTACCAAGCCATGAAGTACGGCGCCAGCCTGCTGATGGCGGGCGGCATCGTCGCCACTCATTTCACAGCGATGTCGGCCATGACCTTGGTCATCCCTGCCGATACCGCACTGCGCCTGCCGTCTGGCGACAACAGCCTGCAGCTGGGACTGGGCATCGGCTTCATCACCCTGCTGATCAGTGGCGCCAGCATCAGCGCCGCACTGGCCGACAAGAAGCTGCAAAGCAAGGAGCACGACCTGCGCCGGGTCAGCGTACTGCTCAGCCAACTGGACCAGGCCCGCGCTTCGCTGCAGCAGGCGGCGCACTATGATGCCCTGACCAACCTGCTCAACCGCCGCGGATTCAACCAGGTGTTCGCCGAGCGCCTGGTCGAAACTCAGGCCAGCGAAAACCGCCTGGCCGTGATGTTCCTCGACATCGACCATTTCAAGCGCATCAACGACAGCCTCGGCCACGACGCCGGTGACGAGCTGCTCAAGGTAATCGCCCACCACATCAAGGCCGCTACCCGCAGCCACGACCTGGTTGCGCGTTTTGGTGGCGACGAGTTCTGCGTGGTCACCAGCCTGAACAGCCGCGACGAAGCCCGCCACCTGGCCCAGCGCATCATGCAACGGATGAAAGACCCCATCGACCTGGGCGGACGGCGCATGGTCATGACCACCAGCATTGGTATAAGTATCTTCCCAGACGATGGCGGCACAGCCGAAGAGTTGCTCAAGCATGCCGACCTGGCCCTCTACCAATCCAAGGACAACGGACGCAACAGCCTGAATTTCTTCAATGACAGCCTGAAGGCTCGCGCGTCGATCGCCTTGCAACTGGAAGAAGAGCTGCGCCTGGCGCTGCTTGAAGAGCGCGGGCTGTGTGTGCACTACCAGCCGATCTTCGACCTGCGCAGTGGGCAAGTGGCCAAACTGGAAGCGCTGGTACGCTGGCAGCATCCTCAACATGGCCTGCTCGGGCCCGACCGTTTTGTCGGCATTGCCGAAGCCAACGGCCTGATCATCGACCTGGACCTGTGGGTGCTGCGCCACGCCTGTGCCGACCTGGCCCACTTACAGCGCCACGGCTACGACGAGGTCCAGGTCACGGTCAATTGCTCGGCAGTCACCCTCAGCCACGACGAACTGCCCAACGAAGTTGAAAAGGCGCTGTTCCACGCCAGCCTTGCGCCGCGCCACTTGGAGCTGGAAGTGACCGAAAACGCCCTGGTGGGCGATATCCAGCGCACGGTCAGCCTGCTCAAACGCGTCCGAGCCTTGGGGGTGACACTTTCAATCGATGACTTTGGTACCGGCTACTCCTCACTGGCCTACCTCAAGCGCCTGCCATTGGATGTGCTGAAGATCGACCGCACCTTTCTGCAGGATGTACCGGGCAGCCAGAAAGACCGCGAAATTGTCCAGGCGATCATCGCCATGGCGCATACCCTGCACCTGCGGGTAGTCAGCGAGGGCGTGGAAACCGCCGAACAGCGGGCGTTCCTCGAAAGCCATGGCTGCGACTACCTGCAGGGGTACCTGTTGGGGCACCCCGTACCGCTGGCCGAGTTGCGCCCACTGCTGGAGCGGTTGCAGCGCCAGAGCGGCCGGATCACACCTTGTTGCGGTACAGCTCAACCAGGGTCGCCGGATCTTTTTGCAGGTAACCCTGGCTACCGTGCAAGCGCATCAGTTGCGCGGCAAGGCCACTGAGTGGCGTCGCCGAGCCTTGCTCGCGGGAAAACTTGACCGCGCCATCGAGGTCCTTGAGCAGCGTGCGTACGTGCCACTTGATTGGCTCGAAGTGGCTCTCGGCCATTTGCGGCGCAAGAATCTGCAATGGCTTGGAATCGGCAAAGCCACCCGCCAGCGCTTCAGCGATCAGCGTCGCGTCCACGCCCGACTGTTCGGCCAATGCCACCACTTCTGCAATTACTAGGGCATTGCACGCGACGATCATCTGGTTGCACGCCTTGGTCACCTGCCCCGTGCCTACCGCGCCCATATGCGTCACGCGCTGACCAAGCACCTCCAGCACCGGGCGTGCACGCTGCAGATCGGCCGCTTCACCGCCCACCATGATCGCCAGCGTGCCCGCTTCGGCACCGGGCGTACCGCCAGAGACAGGTGCATCCAGCCAGGCCATGCCGCACAGTGCTGCCAGTTCGGCAGCCATTTCACGGGTGGCGGTGGGTTCCAAGCTAGAGAAATCGATCAGCAACTGGCCGCTGCGCCCGCCCTGGGCAATGCCTTGCTCGCCAAACACCACCTCACGCACCACCGCCGTGTCGGCCAGGCACAGTAGTACCATGTCGCTGTCACGGCACAATTCGGCCGGGCTGCTGGCCAGGCGCGCGCCAGCAGCGACCAGTGCGGCGCACTTGTCCGGGCTGCGGTTCCATACCGTCAGCGGATAACCCGCTGCCAGCAGGCGGCGGCACATGGGCAGGCCCATCAGGCCGATGCCGGCGAATCCAAGCGAAGGTAGTGCAGTGCTCATCGATAAACTCCTGACTGATTCGAACATTTCCCAGGCGGACTACGATTCCGTTGGCGCCTGGCAGAACGACGGCCACATTACGCATCCCGTAAACTGTTACCGCCACGCCGAATTGTTACTTCCCTCTACCCGCCTTGATCGCTTTCAAGCACCAAAACGGAGCTGATGCGTATTTTTGCGCACCAAAAAAGATCACGCTTCTTCCTGGCCCTTCACCTGTATCACGATGAACGGCGAAACCACCACCGCCCAGATCTCTGGGCCGCGGCTTTGCAGGTCCAATGCCTGCTCGGCCGATACCGGCCCAACAGTGCCATCACTACGCCACTTGGCGAAGATCTCGCTGCGATTCTCGGCCATCGCCTCAGCAACGGCGATCAGGTCAAGGCTAGGGTCGACCCAAATCAGGTCACCCTTGGCCCAAAAACGCTCCAGCGCTTTCCACTCGATGATTGCCGTCTCGCCAAGCAATTTGGCATAGAGGGTGCTTGTTTGATCAGTCATGGGTGGTATCCGCAAAAAATCGGTCAATAAAAAAGGCCGGCATTTTTGCAGAAAAACCCGGTTTCAAATATGTAATTTGGTCGATTGGCCCCGAAGTTGTGGGACGGGGTCGCAGATGCAGGCAGTTTGATGGCGCCTTTCTGTATCTTTCTGTCGATCAAGCGACAACGCAGGAAAGACGCACTTTTCGACCGCTTTTCAAGCGCTCGAACAGCGCTCTACACTGTACCGGTACAGTTCCGGGACATGTTCCGGGGGAAGGTGGGCTAGCGCGTTGGCATGGCCACGCCGCAAATCCCGCCCGGTCTGTAGCCCTGGCCGCCAGGACTATAAGAATTACAACAGAATGAGTGGAGCACTATGATCAAGATTTCCAAGCTGTTCGCCGCAATGGTACTGGCCGGGGTAGCCAGCCATTCGTTTGCCGCCGATACCATCAAGATCGGCATCGCCGGTCCCAAGACGGGTCCTGTGACCCAGTACGGCGACATGCAGTTCATCGGCGCCAAGCAAGCCATCAAGGATATCAACGCCGCGGGCGGCGTGGATGGCAAGATGCTCGAAGCCAAGGAATACGACGACGCCTGCGACCCTAAACAGGCCGTGGCAGTCGCCAACAAAGTGGTCAACGACGGCGTCAAGTTCGTGGTCGGCCACCTGTGCTCCAGCTCCACCCAGCCTGCGTCCGACATCTACGAAGACGAAGGCGTGATCATGATCACCCCGGCCGCCACTTCGCCGGAAATCACCGCCCGTGGCTACAAGCTGATCTTCCGCACCATCGGCCTGGACAGCGCACAGGGCCCGGCCGCCGGCAACTACATCGCCGACCACGTCAAACCGAAGGTCGTTGCCGTCCTGCACGACAAGCAGCAGTACGGTGAAGGCATCGCCACCGCCGTCAAGCAAACCCTTGAGAAGAAAGGCACCAAGGTTGCCGTCTTTGAAGGCCTGAATGCCGGTGACAAGGACTTCTCCTCGATCATCCAGAAGCTCAAGCAGAACAATGTCGACTTCGTCTACTACGGCGGCTACCACCCAGAGCTGGGCCTGATCCTGCGCCAGGCTCAGGAAAAAGGCCTGAAAGCCAAGTTCATGGGTCCGGAAGGCGTGGGTAACGACTCCATTTCGCAGATCGCCCAGAACGCTTCCGAAGGCCTGCTGGTCACCCTGCCGAAATCGTTCGACGCAGACCCGGCGAACAAGAAGATCGTCGACGCCATCAAGGCTGACGGCAAGGACCCAAGTGGCCCGTTCGTATTCCCTGCCTACTCGGCTGTCGAGCTGATCGCTCAAGGCATCAAGAAAGCCGGTTCCGATGATACCGACAAGGTGGCCGAGGCCATCCACAAAGGCACCTTCAAGACCCCGACCGGCGACCTGTCGTTCGACGACAAAGGCGACCTGAAAGACTTCAAGTTCGTGGTCTACGAATGGCACTTCGGCAAGCCGAAGACCGAAGTCTCCCCTCAGTAACTGCGTGACTAATAGCTGACCTACGAGCCCACTGTGCGAGCAGTGGGCTTCGTTTTATGAGGTTCATGGGCCCGATCCCCGCGATCCGGGGGCAGGCTCACCTGAAAATCTTAAAACCGTCACCCGCGGTTTCCTGGCCGTACCCCTGCCAGTGAAATGCAAATCAGGTTTTTAGGAGCGCTGTAATGCCTGAGATCTACCATTTCTTCCAACAACTGGTTAATGGATTGACCATCGGCAGCACCTATGCCTTGATCGCCATCGGCTACACGATGGTGTACGGCATCATTGGCATGATCAACTTCGCCCACGGCGAGGTGTACATGATCGGTTCCTACGTGGCCTTCATTGCCCTGGCGGGCCTGGCCATGATGGGTATCCATTCGCTGCCGATCCTGATGACCGTCGCCTTCGTAGCGACGATCTTCGTCACCAGTGCCTATGGCTACAGCATCGAACGGGTTGCCTACCGCCCCCTGCGCAACAGCAACCGTCTGATCCCGCTGATTTCCGCCATCGGCATGTCGATTTTCCTGCAGAACACGGTCTTGCTTTCGCAGGACTCCAAGGACAAGTCCATCCCCAACCTGATCCCCGGGAGCTTCTCCTTCGGACCAGGCGGTGCTGAAGAAGTACTGATCAGCTACATGCAAGTCCTGGTGTTCGTTGTCACCCTGGTGGCCATGACACTGCTCACCCTGTTCATCTCTCGTTCCCGCCTGGGCCGCGCCTGCCGCGCCTGTGCCGAGGACATCAAGATGGCCAACCTGCTGGGCATCAACACCAACAACATCATCGCCCTCACCTTCGTCATCGGTGCCGCCCTGGCTGCCGTGGCGGCCGTGCTGCTGAGCATGCAGTACGGGGTGATCAACCCCAACGCCGGTTTCCTGGTGGGCCTGAAGGCTTTCACCGCGGCGGTACTGGGTGGCATCGGCAGCATCCCGGGCGCCATGCTCGGCGGGCTGGTGCTGGGCGTGGCCGAAGCGTTCGGTGCCGATATCTTCGGCGACCAGTACAAGGACGTGGTGGCATTCGGCTTGTTGGTTCTTGTCCTGCTATTCCGGCCGACCGGCATCCTGGGCCGCCCGGAGGTTGAAAAAGTATGAACAGAAATCTCAAACAGGCGTTCTTCAGCGCCTTGCTGGTCTGGGCCGTGGCCTTCCCGGTACTGGGCCTGAAACTGAGCATCGACGGGATCAGCCTGGTCGTGCACAGTCAGGGCTCGTTCACCATCAGCATCATCGCCGTGTGTTCGGTGCTGATGTTCCTGCGCGTGCTGTTCGACAAGCAGTGGAGTTCGGTGATGGGCCGCCGATCGGATCGCAAGCTGATCCCCCCGGCAGTCAGCAACTACCTCACCCTGCCCAAGACCCAGCGCTACGTCATCATCGGGTTGATCGTAATGGCACTGGTATGGCCGTTTTTCGGCTCTCGCGGTGCGGTCGACATCGCCACGCTGATCCTGATCTACGTGTTGCTGGGCCTGGGCCTGAACATCGTGGTCGGCCTGGCGGGCCTGCTCGACCTCGGCTACGTAGGCTTCTATGCCGTCGGTGCCTACAGCTACGCCATGCTCTCGCATTACCTGGGCTGGAGCTTCTGGGTGTGCCTGCCGATTGCCGGCCTGATGGCTGCCACCTTCGGCTTCCTGCTCGGCTTCCCGGTGCTGCGCCTGCGTGGTGACTACCTGGCGATCGTGACCCTCGGTTTCGGTGAGATCATCCGCCTGTTCCTGCGTAACCTCACCGATTGGACCGGCGGCCCTAACGGCATCAGCAACATCCCCAAGCCGGAGTTCTTCGGCCTGACCTTCGAACGCCGTGCGGCCGAGGGCATGCAGACCTTCCACGAGTTCTTCGGGCTGCAATACAACTCGATCAACAAGGTCATCTTCCTGTACCTGGTGGCCCTGCTGCTGGCCCTGCTGGCGTTGTTCGTGATCAACCGCCTGCTGCGCATGCCGATCGGCCGCGCCTGGGAAGCCCTGCGTGAAGACGAGATCGCCTGCCGTGCACTGGGCCTGAACCCGACCGTGATCAAGCTCTCGGCATTCACCCTGGGTGCCTGCTTCGCCGGTTTCGCCGGCAGCTTCTTCGCCGCGCGCCAAGGCCTGGTGACGCCGGAGTCGTTCACCTTCATCGAGTCGGCGATCATCCTCGCCATCGTCGTGCTGGGTGGCATGGGTTCACAACTGGGCGTGATTCTCGCGGCCATCGTGATGATCCTGCTGCCTGAGCTGATGCGTGAGTTCAGCGAATACCGCATGCTGATGTTCGGTGCGCTGATGGTGTTGATGATGATCTGGCGTCCGCAAGGCCTGCTGCCTATGCAACGTCCACACATGGAGCTGCGTCGATGAGCCGCGAAATTCTGCAAGTCAGCGGCCTGAGCATGCGCTTCGGCGGCTTGTTGGCGGTCAACGGCGTGGCCCTGACCGTCAAGGAAAAACAGGTGGTGGCGTTGATCGGCCCGAACGGCGCCGGCAAGACCACCGTGTTCAACTGCCTGACCGGCTTCTACAAGCCCAGCGGCGGTACCATCCTGCTCGATGGCCAGCCGATTCAGGGCCTGGCCGGCCACCAGATCGCCCGCAAGGGCGTGGTGCGGACCTTCCAGAACGTGCGGCTGTTCAAGGAAATGACCGCACTGGAAAACCTGCTGATCGCCCAGCACCGCCACCTCAACACCAACTTC
This sequence comes from Pseudomonas sp. USTB-Z, assembly GCF_019691255.1. NCBI lineage: Bacteria > Pseudomonadati > Pseudomonadota > Gammaproteobacteria > Pseudomonadales > Pseudomonadaceae > Pseudomonas > Pseudomonas sp. USTB-Z. The sequence goes on along the minus strand of NZ_JAECZP010000030.1, from coordinate 46,551 downwards.
TTCGCCGGCCTGTTCAAGACACCGAGCTTCCGCCGCAGCGAGAAGGAGGCCATGGAACGCGCGCAGTACTGGCTGGAGAAGGTCAACCTGACCGAGTTCGCCAACCGTACGGCCGGCACCCTCGCCTACGGGCAGCAACGCCGCCTCGAAATCGCCCGCTGCATGATGACCCAGCCACGCATCATCATGCTCGATGAACCGGCAGCCGGCCTGAACCCGAAGGAAACCGAAGACCTCAAGGCTCTGATCGCCTACCTGCGTGAGTCGCACAACGTCACCGTGCTGCTGATCGAGCACGACATGAAGCTGGTGATGAGCATTTCCGACCATATCGTGGTGATCAACCAGGGTACCCCCCTGGCCCATGGCACGCCGGAGGAGATCCGCGACAACCCTGACGTGATCAAAGCCTACCTGGGGGAAGCGTAAATGCTGAAGTTCGAAAACGTTTCCACTTTCTACGGCAAGATCCAGGCGCTGCACAGCGTCAACGTGGAGATCAACCAGGGCGAGATCGTCACCCTGATCGGCGCCAACGGTGCCGGCAAGTCGACCTTGCTGATGACCCTGTGCGGCTCGCCGCAGGCGCACAGCGGCAGCATCAAGTACCTGGGTGAAGAGCTGGTCGGCCAGCCCTCCTCGCACATCATGCGCAAAAGCATCGCGGTAGTGCCGGAAGGCCGTCGCGTGTTCGCGCGCCTGACGGTCGAGGAAAACCTGGCCATGGGCGGTTTCTTCACCGACAAGGGCGACTATCAGGAGCAACTGGACAAGGTCCTGCAACTGTTCCCGCGCCTGAAAGAGCGTTACATCCAGCGCGGCGGCACCATGTCCGGTGGCGAGCAGCAGATGCTGGCCATCGGCCGGGCGCTGATGAGCAAGCCCAAGCTGCTGCTGCTCGACGAGCCTTCGCTGGGCCTGGCGCCGATCATCATCCAGCAGATCTTCGACATCATCGAACAGCTGCGCCGCGATGGCGTGACGGTGTTCCTGGTGGAGCAGAACGCCAACCAGGCGCTGAAGATCGCTGACCGGGCGTATGTGCTGGAGAACGGTCGGGTGGTGATGCAGGGCACCGGTGAGGCACTGCTGACCGACCCGAAGGTGCGCGATGCCTACCTGGGGGGTTGAATGAAAAAGGGCCTTCGGGCCCTTTTTTCTGCCCGCAGGACGTGTATCGTGGCCAGCTCTTTGGCAAAGATTCCCCGGAGCCCGCCCCATGCGCCTCACCCCTACCCTGCTGCTCAGTGCCCTGCTGCCGCTGTTCGCTGGTTGCCAGCTACTGGCCGAGCAGCCCCTTGACCCGAACATCGGCACCACACGCATGCAGGGCGAACTGAGCGCCAACGGCGGCCGCCTGTTGTTCAAGCCCTGCAGCGAAGCACGCCGCTTCGTGATCAACGACGTCGCCGGCACCGGCATCCTGCAGGAGTCCGCCAACCTGGCCAAGGACGCCAATGCCAAGTTGTTCGCCGACGTGCGCGGTCGCCTCACGGGCGCCAAGCAGGCCGACAACGACGGCCAGCTGGAAGTCAGCCGCCTGTACCGCCTGGAACCCTCCACCCGCGCTTGCGACGACCCCAACTTCAAGCAGCTGACCCTGCGCGCCAATGGCCATGAACCGGACTGGGACATCAAGGCCAGCGGCAAGGGCATGGTGCTCAACCGCATCGGCAAAGACCCGCTGCCACTGCCATTTCTCGAAGAAGAAGTGCCCGGCGGCGGCCTGACCCTGACCAGCGAAGCCAACGGCCAGCACGTGGAACTGTGGGTCGCCCCGCAACGCTGCGTCGACAGCGCCACCGGCGCCATCCACCACCTGCGCGCCGAACTGCGCATCGACGGCCAGACCCTGCGCGGCTGCGGTTACTACGGTGGTGCGCGCGACAACTGATCGCCGGGCGCTTTTATCCTGCCAGTCGGGGCGTCTAACAGCTTATACTTGGCGGTTTGTGTAAAGCCGCCGGCCGCCCATGGCCGGGATACTGGACCCTGCCATGCTACGAATCACCGAACTGAAGCTGCCCCTGGACCATCCCGACGAAGCGTTGCGCGAAGCCATCGTCCAGCGCCTGGGCATCCGCGACGAGCAACTGCTCAGCTTCAACCTGTTCAAGCGCAGCTACGATGCGCGCAAGAAGAACAGCGAACTGCTGTTCATCTACACCATCGACCTGGAAGCCAGCAACGAAGCCGAGCTGCTCAGCAAGTTCGCCGATGATCGCAACATCGGCCCAGCCCCAGACGTCACCTACAAGTTTGTCGGCCAGGCCCCGGCAGGCCTGCAGGAGCGCCCGATCGTGGTCGGTTTCGGCCCGTGCGGCATCTTTGCCGGCCTGTTGCTGGCACAAATGGGCTTCAAGCCGATCATCCTCGAACGCGGCAAGGAAGTGCGCCAGCGCACCAAGGACACCTGGGGCCTGTGGCGCAAGAGCGTGCTCAACCCTGAGTCCAACGTGCAGTTCGGTGAAGGCGGCGCCGGTACCTTCTCGGACGGCAAGCTGTACAGCCAGATCAAGGACCCGCAACACCACGGCCGCAAAGTGCTGGAAGAATTCGTCAAGGCCGGTGCGCCAGACGAAATCCTGTACATCAACAAGCCGCACATCGGCACCTTCCGCCTCACCGGCATGGTCGAACAGATGCGCCAGGACATGATCGCCCTGGGGGCCGACGTGCGCTTCCAGGAGAAGGTCACCGACCTGTTGATCGAAGATGGCCAACTGACCGGTGTAGTGCTCGAAAGCGGCGAGCAGTTGCACTCTCGCCATGTGGTATTGGCGCTGGGCCACAGCGCCCGCGACACCTTCCGCATGCTGCACGCCAAAGGTGTCTACATGGAAGCCAAGCCGTTCTCGGTGGGCTTCCGTATCGAGCACCCGCAAACGCTGATAGACAAGGCACGTCTGGGCAAGTACGCCGGCCACCCGAAACTGGGTGCCGCCGACTACAAGCTGGTTTACCACGCCAAGAATGGCCGCTCGGTATACAGCTTCTGCATGTGTCCGGGTGGCACCGTGGTCGCGGCCACCAGCGAGCCTGGGCGAGTCGTCACCAACGGCATGAGCCAGTATTCGCGTAACGAGCGCAACGCCAACTCCGGCATCGTCGTCGGCATCGACCCCGAGCGCGACTACCCGGGTGGCCCGTTGGCCGGTATCGAACTGCAGGAGCGCCTGGAGGCGCACGCCTATGTAATGGGCGGCAGCAACTACCAGGCCCCGGCGCAGCTGGTGGGTGATTTTGTCGCCGGCCGGCCCTCGACCGCACTGGGCAGTGTCGAGCCGTCCTACAAGCCGGGCGTGACCTTGGGTGACCTGGCGCCGAGCCTGCCGGACTTCGCCATCGAGGCGATCCGTGAGGCACTGCCGGCGTTCGACCGGCAGATCAAGGGCTATAACCTGCATGATGCGGTGTTGACCGGGATCGAGACGCGTACCTCGTCGCCACTGCGGATTACCCGCGGTGAGGATTACCAGAGCCTGAACCTCAAAGGGCTGTTCCCGGCGGGTGAAGGGGCCGGGTACGCGGGCGGGATCCTGTCAGCCGGTGTGGATGGCATTCGCATCGCAGAGGCGGTGGCGCGGGATATGCTCGGCCTCTGACTCTTTATCGACTGACAGGGCCTCTTCACGGGTAAACCCGCTCCTACACGGAACAATGGCCCCCTGTAGGAGCGGGTTTACCCGCGAAAGGGCCCGGTCCGGCACCAGACTATTCCAGCACCTATTCCAGACTTCCCCTCCCCCATCCTTCCCCAAATCCATCTAGGCTTGCCCCAGGCCTGCCAGCAACAACATATAACAAAAACGAATATGTTTTTTGTTTTAAGGAACATCGTCACAGGCTAGGGTGTACGCCCGTACCCTTCGTAAACTGCTCATGGAGGGCCTACAGCCCGTGCGTAGCCTGTTTACCCGTTTCTTCCAGCTCGAAGCTGCCAGCGGCCTGCTGCTGATCGCCGCCGCCGTTCTGGCCCTGATCATCAACAACTCGCCACTGTCCGACCTGTACGGCGGCTTGCTCGACGTACCCGTCGCCGTCCAGGTCGGCGCGCTGAACATCGCCAAGCCGTTGCTACTGTGGATCAACGACGGCCTGATGGCCCTGTTCTTCCTGCTCATCGGCCTGGAGGTCAAACGCGAGGTGGTCGACGGTCACCTGTCCAAACCCTCACAAGTGATTCTGCCTGCCACCGCAGCCGTGGGCGGCATGGTGGTGCCAGCGCTGATCTACTGGTTCATCAACCGTGACAACCCTGCAGCCGTAGCAGGCTGGGCGATCCCTACCGCCACCGACATCGCCTTCGCCCTCGGCGTCCTGGCCCTGCTCGGCAAGCGCGTACCGGTGTCACTGAAGTTGTTCCTGATGACCCTGGCGATCATCGACGACCTGGGTGCAATCATTGTCATCGCCCTGTTCTACTCCGGCACCCTGTCGAGTGTGTCGCTGCTGCTGGCTGCTGCCTGTCTGCTGGTACTGGTGGCGATGAACCGGCTTGGCGTCGTCAAGCTCGGGCCCTACATGATCGTTGGCCTGATCCTGTGGGTCTGCGTGCTCAAAAGTGGCGTGCACGCCACTCTGGCCGGTGTCGCCCTGGCCCTGTGCATCCCGCTGCGTACACGCAATGCTGAATCGTCGCCTCTTTTGGCGCTGGAACACGCCCTGCACCCTTGGGTGGCCTATGCCATCCTGCCCATTTTCGCCTTCGCCAATGCCGGCGTTTCGCTGGCAGGCATGACCGTAGACAGCTTCACCCACCCCGTGCCGATGGGCATCACGGTCGGCCTGTTGCTGGGCAAGACCGTGGGGGTTTTCGGCCTGACCTGGGTCGCGGTCAAGCTGCGCTTGGCCGCGCTGCCTGCGGGTGCGGGTTGGGGGCAAATTCTGGGGGTGGCGATACTCTGCGGCATTGGCTTCACCATGAGCCTGTTCGTAGGCTCGCTCGCCTTCGCCCCGGGTAGCAGTGAGTATGCTGGCATGGACCGCATGGGTATTCTTACTGGTTCGTTCTTTGCCGCGGTGATCGGCTACGCCGTCACCGCAATGGCCAGCCGCAAAACCAACGTTGCCTGACTTGGCTGAAGCATGAAAAAACCCCGACTGGCAGCAGCCATGTCGGGGTTTTGTTTTACTGCGCAACGGTCAGTGCGAAACGCGGCTGGTACCGTCAACTGTCATGATGCGCACGCGCTCGCCAACGCGGAAGACTTCGTTCTCCTGCACGGCCTGCACATAGGCGCGCATGCTGCCATCATCTTCACGAACGGTAATTTCGACACCTTGGGTACGGGTCAGGCCTTCTTCTGCTGCGGAACCCGCCAAGCCACCGGCCACGGCACCGATCACGGCAGCCACGATGCTGCCACGGCCACCGCCCACGGCGCTGCCGGCTACGCCACCCACAATGGCACCGGCACCGCCGCCAATCGGGGTCTTGGTACCCTCGATCTTGACCGGACGCAGGGATTCGATGGTACCCATACGCACGGTTTGCACGCGGCGGGCTTCGTCACGAGAGTAGCTGTCACCGGTCAGGCTCGAGGCACAGCCCCCCAGCAGCAGCGACATGGTGGTAAAGGTCGCCACCAGCAAAGCGGATTTACGCATGGGTAAAGTCTCCATAAGTCAGGTGCTCATTAGACGCTGCACATTGACGGCTGTCACGGTACAAACGTAATAAAATTGTTTTCATTCAGCCGGGGTACAGCCTGCCGGGCTGTGTCGAAGGCCTTTCAAGTGAGACCAAGAATAGCCATGGATTACTTCATCGTCGTGGTCACCACCGTTACGGGACTGTATTTCCACTGGTGGTTGTATGTGCGCATGCGCCGCTGGATGGACCGCGACCTGGCGTTGTCGCTGGCAGGGGCCGATCCTGAAAAACGCGCGTTCATGCTGGAAAGGTTGGCGCAGGCGCGCCAGGAGAAGGTGGGGCGTAAGCAACTGGCGGGGTGGTTGGAGCGCGAGGCGGCAGGTTATCCGGGGTAGCTTGATCAATGGCTGGGGCCGCTTGGCGGCCCCAGTCGCTCAGGGCGCCAGCCGCTCTCGCAGCCACTGCCCGTCCACCAGCCGATAGTTCAAACGATCATGCAGGCGGCTTGCCCGCCCCTGCCAGAACTCGATGCGCTCGGGCAACAAACGGTATCCCCCCCAATGCTCAGGGCAGTGCGGCTGGGTGTCGGAGAAACGCGCTTCGGTGGCCTTAACCAGGCCCTCCAGCTCTTCACGCCCGGCAATCACGCGGCTCTGTGGCGAAGCCCAAGCCCCTAGGCGACTGCCCAGCGGGCGTACCTGGTAGTAGGCATCCGACTCCTGCGCCGTGACCTTCTGCACCCGGCCCTCAATGCGCACCTGACGCTCCAGGGCCGGCCAGAAGAAGGTCATTGCCGCAAAGGGGTTGGCTTGCAGTTGCTGGCCCTTGGCGCTGTCATAGTTGGTGAAGAAGGTGAAACCCTGCTCGTCGAGCCCCTTCAACAGCAAAACACGGCAATGCGGGCGACCTTCGCCGTCCACCGTGGCCAAGGTCATGGCGTTGGCTTCTACCGGTACCTGCTCGGTTTTCACCGCATCGGCGAACCACTGGTGGAACAGGGCGAACGGCTCCCCTGGTGCCTGGGCTTCGGCCAGGCCATCACGGGTGTAGTCGCGGCGCATATCGGCCAGGGATTGGGTCATTACTGCGGTTCCTTGACGATCAGTTGGTCTTCGCAGGGCTGTTGGCAGCTACTTTCTTGTCAACGGCAGCTTTCTTGGCGGCAGGCTTGGCCGGCGCAGCTTTTTTCTTGGCTGCAGTCTTTGCAGGCGTTTTGGCCTTGGCTACAGGTTTCTTCGCCGCAGCCTTGACGGCCGGTTTGCTGCCAGCGGCCTTGGCGGCGGGTGCCTTGGCATCCTGCACCGCCACCATCGAGGCCGGGACGGGTGCCGGGGCGGCCTGCTGGTATTTGGCCAGCAGCGCGACCATGGTGTTTTGCGGGGTCAGCAACATTTCCACGCGGCGGTTCAGGGCGCGCCCCTCGGCGCTGTCGTTGGCAGCGCGCGGCATCACCGAACCCATGCCCTTGAGGGTCAGGCGGTCACGCTGCAGGCCGCTGAGGCGGAAGATGGCCGATACCGAAGCGGCGCGCTCCAGGCTGAGCTTCTGGTTGGCAACGGCGGCACCGCTGCTGTCGGCATGGCCCAGTACCAGCACGGCAGTCTTGGGGTCGCCTTCGACAGTCTTGGCGACGCGGGTGATCGGGCCCAGGGACATGGGCAGCAACATGTTCGGGCGATCGGGATTGTACGAGCTGTCCACCGGCAGGGTTACCGCCAGCACATTGTCACGACGCTCCAGCTCCAGCTTGCTGTCCTTGATCGCTTCGCGCAGCTTGGGCTCGTATTCGTCCAGCCAGGCCTGCGTGGCCTTCTGATCGATCTTTGGCACCACCGGCCCCTTGGCTTGCTTGTCGTCACCGCCAAACGGCCACCACCAGCGGCTGGAGCTTTCGGATTTGGCATCGGCTTTGGCCACGTTTTCAGTGACGGCTGACTTCACTTCCTGCTCGGCAACCTTGTCCGAACCGAAAGGCCACCAGCTGGAGCCACCTTCCTTGGAGCCGTCCGGGGAGTGGCTGGCGCAGCCGGTAACGGCGGTCAGGCACAGGGCGAGTGCTAAGGTTTTATGTGAAGACATCAGCGATACACCATGAAATAGAAAGATATTTTGCCTACGAACTTCAGGCGTTGGCATTGAGGATAGTCAAAGGGGTGTGGCAATACCCGCATTACCCGATCAAAGGCAACTGGCAAGGACGCGTACCAGTTTCTGGGCGCGTGGGTCCATCAGCACGTAAGGGCCGAGGGTATTGACCACAAAACCGAAGGCCACATCGTACTCCGGGTCGGCAAAACCGACCGAACCACCGGCACCGGGGTGGCCAAAGGCGCGGGCGCCGAGACCAAAGGTGGCATTGGCCACATCGGGCTGGTCGAGCATGCAGCCCAGGCCGAAACGGGTCTGGGTGAGCAAGGTACGGTCCTGGCCAAGGCTATGCTCGCGGGTCAGCTCATCGAGCAGTTCGGATTCAAGCAGGCTGCCGTCCAGCAGCCCGGCATAGAACCCTGCCAGGCTGCGTGCGTTGCCATGGCCATTGGCCGCTGGCTGCTGCATGCGCCGCCATTCCGGTTTGTTGGTGCTGGTCAGTATCGCGGGCGGATTGGTAAAGGCACGGGTCGACAGTGCCTCAGGCTCGCGCATGGTCACCTGCAGCAAGCGTTGCGCTGCACTGTCTCCAGCATTGCCCTTGCCACGGGCGATATGCGCCACGCGGTGGAACTCTTCGTCGGCCAGGCCAACATGGAAATCCAGCCCCAATGGGCGGGCGGTGCGGGCCACGATCGAGTCGCCAGGGCCACGGCCGTCGGCACGGCGAATCAGCTCGCCGATCAGCCAGCCATAGGTGATGGCGGCATAGCCGTGTTCTGTGCCTGGCGTCCACCACGGTGTCTCGGCTGCCAGGGCATCGACCATGAACTGCCAGTCATACAAGGCTTCAGCCGGCAACAGCTTGCGTATGGCCGGTAAGCCGGCACGGTGGCTGAGTAGCTGACGCAAGGTGATCGACTGCTTACCCGCCTGGGCGAACTCGGGCCAGTAGTTGGCCACCGGGGCATCGAGGGCCAGCTTGCCCTCGCCGACCAGCTGCAGGGCGGTAACGGCCGCAAAGGTCTTGGTGCAGGAGAACAGGTTGGCGATGGTATCGCTGTGCCAGGCCTGCTGGCCGTCCTTGTCGGCACTGCCGGCCCACAGGTCAACGACGGTTTCGCCACCCACCTGGATGCACAGCGCGGCGCCACGCTCCTGGGGATCATCGAACAGTGCGGCAAAAGCTTCGCGCACAGCTTCGAACTTCAGCTCATAGTGACCCTGGATCTGCACCCGCTGCTCTCCGTACGACCATATCCAAAAAGGTGTGCATTGTTTCAGTAGTTGGGTGTTTTGCAAACAGGCTTGGGCCAAGTGGTCGCGACACAAGGCCGCTCTCACCTGGGTTGACTGCATCTGCCTGATCTCAGGGGGCCGGTTTTTCCAGCTCGGCACGCAGTTGGTTCATGGTTTGCAGATTGCTTTTGCGCACGGCATCGACAAACCCTGGATAGGGCATATCGGTAATCGCCACCAACCCGAGGTGGCCGTTCTCACCATCGAGCAGGCGACCGCTGGCCGGTTGGTCGAGGTACTGGAACCAGTGCGCGCCAACGATCATCGGCTGCGCCATGGCGGCCTTGAGGAAGTTTGCATAGGCCGGGCCGCGATCCTCTTCCCGCGCCAGCTCCAATGGCCCCGGCCAGAACGGCCCGCGATCACGCGAGCCGAACTGGAACTCGGACACCAGCACCGGCTTGTCCAGCTCCGCCAGGCGGGCAAAGTCGTAGCCGTCCTGTGGCTTGAGGGTATAGAAGTTGAAGCTCAGAACATCGCAGAACTCGGCACAGGCCTTGACCGCCTCCGGTGTACTGACCGCATAGCGGCCACCCAGGAGCATGTGATTGGGCGCATGCCATTTCAACGAATCGGAAATGGTCTTGAAGTAGGTCTCGGCAAATACCCGCTGGAAGTGCTGGTAGTCACGTTCGATTTCCGGGTGCTCCGGGTCAGGCAACGGCGCCTCGAAGCCAGGATCTTCCATGAGTTCCCAAGCGGTCAGTTCGATGCCCCAGGCCTTGGACAACCCTTCCTGGTTGCGATACTTGTCGCGCAACTGCTTGAGGAATGCGCGTTTGGCTGGCACGTCGGTGGTCAGACGCAAGGTGCCGTAGGCCAGGCCATAGCGGCTCTTGGGGTCGCTTCCAGGGGCTGCCCAGGCCAGTTCGTTATCTGCGAAGTAACCGATGAGCCAAGGGTCGTCACGGTGATCACGCGCGGCGATGGCCACGGCACGTTCGGTGGCCATGGCAAAACGCGGGTCGAACGGGTCGGGCATGCGGCCCCACCAGTCCATGCCAGTGCTGATGCTGGCGTAGTCGCCTACGATCGACAGCGGCAAGGTATACGGCATGCGTCTGGCTTGGCCAAGCGCCGGCTCGCTCCAGTTGCCAACAGTGTTGAACCCCCAGGCCTGAAGGCGGTCAAGCGCATGCGCCTGCCAGCGGTCGGCATCCAGCACCGGCGGCGCGCAATCGGCTGGCTGGCCCTCCACTGCGGGCGGGCAGGGTTTGCCATAGGTACGCTGCAGGTTGGCGGCGTAGAAGTCGAACCAGCGCCCCTGCTTGAAATTGCGCCCTTGCGACGAGGCATTGCCATCGTCGTTGTTGCTTTCGCCATAGAACGCGGCCAGTGCATCGCCCTCAGCGGGCAAGGCCTTGAACATGCCTTCGCGCCCGGCGACATACGTACGCCCGCCGTCTGCCGCCACGGCGTTTACCCCCAGGGAATAGAACGGGTGCCCATCCGGCGTTACCAGGTACCAGCGGCCATCACGCTTTTCAGTGCGAAAGAAGCCCTTGGCTGCAAAGGCCGGACCGCCCACCAGGCCACCGTAAGCGTCCAGCTGCTGCTTGCCGCGCTCTGCCAACCAGCCCTTGAGCTGTTGCTGTTCACGGGTATCGGCCGCCTTGAGCTGCTCGTCACTGGATACCTTCTCGGGCCAGTTACCGCGAGTCGACTGGCCATAAGCATCAATCAGCTCGTGGTAGGCCGCCCTGTACGCCTGGTCGTCATCCTGGATACCGACACGCTCGATCAGCAGGCTCTGCGCCACCTTGGGGCTGGGGATGCTCAGGCTGACCGAGGTCACCTGCTTGAGGTCGACTGCACCGGCACTGCTGGTCAAAAGGAGGCGCTGACCACCATGGTTCCAGGGCATCGGCGGGCCGGCGCGCATGCCCTGGTCCAACGGCGAACTGGCCGTGAGGGGCACCAGCACGGTTTGCGCGGGACCCGCGGGCAGGTCGATACGGCTGGTCAAGGCGCGGCCATCACTGCCTTGCACGGTGACATCCACGGTCAATGCCCAGTCCATGGCACTTTGCAGGCGCAAGGTCAGGAACTGCCCAGCGGACCAGTCCCACACCCCACTCTGCGGGCTCAGGCGCAGGGTCGGCTGCTGGGCCGGGTTGAACACCACACGCCGCAACACCTCGCCCTCGGCCGTTTGTTCCGCGTTGTACTGCGGCATGCCGGCATCCACCGTCGCCACATTAACCACCGAAGCCGGGCGCACGAAGCTGAACAGCGTCTGCTGCCCGGCCAGCAAGGGCGAACTGCACAACAAGGCGAATACGGCGGGCAGGGTGCGGCGGATCATAAGGCTGGGGCTCTCCTTCAGGGCCCTGATGGGCCCAAGACGGGTGATGGACAATGCGCCGGCGCAAGTGCTCCGGCGGTCAGGAAATTTCCCGCCGGAACGGCGGCAGCGCATTGAGAATAGCCTTGCCGTAGCGCTGCGTGACCAAGCGCCGGTCAAGCAAGGTGATAACGCCGCGATCCTGCTCGGTACGCAGAAGGCGGCCGCAGGCCTGGATCAGCTTCAACGAGGCGTCAGGCACGGCAATTTCCATGAACGGGTTGCCGCCACGTGCCTCGATCCACTCGGCCAGCGCAGCTTCGACCGGGTCGTCGGGCACAGCAAAGGGAATCTTGGCGATGACCACGTGCTCGCAATACGCACCCGGCAGGTCGACACCTTCGGCAAAGCTGGCCAGGCCAAACAGCACGCTGTGCTGGCCATCGTCGACCCGCGCCTTGTGCTTGTTCAGGGTTTCCTGCTTTGAAAGGTTACCCTGGATGAGCACCAGCTTGCGCCAGTCACGGTCCAGACCGTCAAACACATCCTGCATCTGCTTGCGTGACGAGAACAACACCAGCGCGCCACGGGCATCCTCGACGATGTTCGGCAGCTCGCGGATGATCGCCGCGGTGTGCGCTGCTGCATCGCGTGGGTCGGCCTGTAGGTCGGGGACCCGCAACAGGCCGGCATCGCCATGCACGAACGGGCTGGGCACCACGCAGGTGACTGCGTCGCGCGGCAACCCCGAGCGCATGCGGAAACGGTCGAACTTGCCCAGCGCGGTCAATGTCGCCGAGGTCACCAGCGCGCCGTGGGCCACGCTCCACAGGCTACGCCGCAGCATATCGGCGGCGAGGATGGGGCTGGCGTTGACTTCGATGTCGAACAGCGCGCCACTTTCGGCCAAGGTCAGCCAGCGCGCCATGGGCGGGCTGTCTTCCGGGTCTTCGGCGGTGAAGGCCGTCCACAGCTCCCAGTTACCCTGGGCACGGGTGACCAGGCTACCGAACAGCGGATACCACTCTTCGGCCTGATGGCTGGCGATGCCGATATTGACCTCGCCGTCCATGCCTTCCTTGAGCAGGTCAGCCAGGCGGGTGAACAGATCGTTGAGGCGGGCAAAGCCCTTTTTCAGTTCGATGCCCACTTCACGAATCTGCTCCGGCACCACCCCACCCTCGAAACGGTAACGCGGACGCTCACGGCCTTCGGTGTCCTCGCTGGGACGGAAGTCAGCCACCTGTTCACAAAGGGTGAACATGAACTGCTGCTGGGTGCGTACTTCTCGCGCCAGCTCCGGCACCTGCTCGATGTACTTGCCCAGGTCGCCGGGCAGCGGATGCTGGGCCAGCAATTTGGTCAGGTTCTTGGCGGTCTGTTCCAGCCAGTCGGCGGTGGAACGCAGCCGCGAATAATGGGCGAAATGGCCGATGGCCTTGTCTGGCAGATGATGGCCTTCGTCGAACACGTACATGGTGTCGCGTGGGTCGGGTAACACTGCACCGCCACCCAGGGCCAGGTCGGCCAGGACCATGTCGTGGTTGGTGACGATCACATCGACCTTGCCCATGCCTTCGCGGGCCTTGTAGAACACGCACTGCTGGAAGTTGGGGCAGTGGCGGCCGGTGCACTGGCTGTGGTCGGTGGTCAGCCGTGCCCAGTCCTGGTCTTCCAGGGCCTCTGGCCAGCTGTCACGGTCACCGTCCCAGCGGTTGCCGGCAAGCTTCTCGATCATGCTGTTGAACAGCTTCTGGCTGCGCTCGTCGACTTCGATGCGGAAGCCTTCTTCCTCGAACAACTGAGCCGTGGCTGACTGGGCGTGGCCTTCCTGCAACAGAATGTCGAGCTTGGACAGGCACAGATAGCGGCCACGGCCCTTGGCCAGGGCGAAACTGAAGTTGAGGCCGCTGCTGCGCATCAGGTCGGGCAGGTCCTTGAAGACGATCTGTTCCTGCAGGGCCACGGTGGCTGTGGCGATCACCAGGCGTTTGCCGGCGGCCTTGGCAGCCGGGATGGCCGCCAGGCTGTAGGCTACCGTCTTGCCGGTACCGGTGCCCGCTTCCACGGCCACCACGGCAGGCTCGCCAGCGCGGCGGCCTTCATCGTCGCAGACAATGTCGCCAAGCACTTTGGCCACTTCGGCGATCATCAGGCGCTGCCCATAGCGCGGCTTGAGGCTCTTGGCTTCGAGAAAACGCGAATAGGCGCCCTGGATAGTGGCTTTGAGTTCGTTGCTGATCATGGTCTGCAGGCGCCCGAAGGGCTGGATATATTTTCAGTGTTTCACATGGGGCGGCTATCATACCCCGCTATTGCCCTTTCTGCCGCATGGAGATCCGAATGCTCGCCTTTGCCCTGCCCTACACCCTGCATGTTCTGGCCGCACTCGTATGGGTCGGCGGCATGTTCTTCGCCTGGCTGGTGCTGCGCCCGGCAACGGTTGCAGCCCTTGAAGGGCCTGCCCGCCTGCGCTTGTGGGTGGAAGTTTTCCGACGCTTCTTCGGCTGGGTCTGGCTGGCGGTGGCGATTTTGGCGATAAGTGGTATCGGCATGTTGCACATGCGCTTCAGCGGTTTCGAGACGGCGCCCCGGTACGTGCACGTGATGATCGGTGGCGGGATCGCCATGTTTGCCTTGTTCATGCGCATTCAGGCGTTGCTGCTGCCGGAATTGAAGGCAGCGGTGCAGGCCGAGGACTGGCCGACGGGTGCGGCGGTACTGGGGCGCATTCGGCGGATGGTGGGGGTCAATCTGCTGCTGGGGCTGGCAGTGGTGGCGGTGGCCAGTTCGCGACTGGTCATCTGACAGGCGCTGCGTGCAACCTGCAGCGAAGCCGGTGCCACGGTGCATGGCACCGGCGTTGCCGGTGTTCCTGGGCAAGCCCGCTCCGGCAAGGGGTCGCAGTGAGCATCAGAGGCGCTGCAAGATCAGTTCACCCGCGGCGCCTCCCGCGGACGGGGAATGGACATGACATGGAAGATTCCCGTCAACAGGATTTGCAAACGGTCAAACCAACGGTGACTGCGCCCGCGCAGGCTGCGATTGAAAAACAGCACTTCAAGCAGGTGCAGGCCAAACAAGACGATGCCTGCGGCATTGATCAGCAGATTGAAGGGCAAGGGTTGTGGCATCAGCTGATTGAACAGCACCACCCCCCAGAAAGCGACCGTCAGGACCTTGCCCAGGCCCAGGATGAACTTCATACCACGCCCCTATAGAGAGTTGTCATGTCGAGGTGGCCTGATCGAGCAAACCGTGCGAACAACATTAACGGCAATGCCAAGACAGGCACCAGCACCACTCAGTTGAGGTGCAGCTCCACCCGTCGGTTGCGCGCGCGGCCCTCCTCGGTTTCGTTGTCGGTAACCGGTTCGCTTTCCCCACGGCCCTGGCTGGTGACCTTGCCCATCTCCAAGCCCTGGCCGATCAGGTACTCGGCAACGCTACTGGCGCGGCGTTCGGAAAGTGCCTGGTTGTAGCTGTCGGAGCCCACACCGTCGGTGTGCCCGATCACACGAACCTTGGCCACCGTCGGTGAATTGAGCTTCTCCACCAGGCCTTGCAGGCGTTGCTGGGCCGCCGGCGTCAGTTCGGCGGAGTCGAAGGCGAACATCACCGCGCCGTTGTCATCGAGGGTGATCACCTCTGGCGAGGGTTCGGGTGCACTGGCAGGTGGCGCGGCCGGGTACTGTTTCAGTGGGCAGCCCATGTGATCGACCGCCGTGTTGGCCGGGGTCTCGGGGCAGTGATCGCGCCGGTCGAAAATGCCGTCACCATCTTCGTCACCGTCCTGGGCGTAACAAATCAGCCCGCCGGCGATGGCGCCCAAGGCGCCACCACCGGCAGCCCAGGAAGAACTCTCGATGGCACCAAGGCCACCACCGACCAAGCCGCCCAGCAGGCTGCAGATGGGCCAGGTCCTTTGATTGAGGGGCGCGCTGCCATCGCTGTGCGTAGCGCAGCCCGCGAGCAGGCTGGCAGCCACCAACAGCGGCAATGCCGCCTTCGACGTCACACTCATGCTGAATGCTCCTGTGTCATTGGCCACAAACGGCTGGCCGGCATGAAGACGCGCCCGTGCCACTGCTCGAGGCACGGGCGCCCGCCGTCTTACCGCTGGATCTTGATCTCGGTACGACGGTTCATGGCACGCCCTTCGGCCGTGGCGTTGTCTGCCACCGGCTGGGTTTCACCCGCGCCGACCACCGAAACGAAGCTGCTGCGCGGTACACCGCTCTCGACCAGGTAATCGGTCACCGAATGGGCACGTCGCTCGGACAGTTTCTGGTTGTAGCTGTCGGAACCGACGCTGTCGGTATGGCCGCTGACGCTAAGGCGGGCAGAGGGCGCTTCCTGTTTCAGGCGCGTGGCAATGGTATTGAGGCGCTCTTTGTCACTGGCCGTCAGGCGCGCAGAATCGAACTCGAAGTGCACATCGCGGATGACAATGACTTCTTCCTTCTGCACCACCACTTCTTCGACCACCGCAACCGGCTCAGGCGGGCATCCGTTGGCATCGACCTGCACACCACGCGGGGTGCCAGGGCACTTGTCACGGCTGTCGGGCACGCCGTCGCCATCCTCGTCGCCATCGCCATGGGCCCAGCAATAGCCCGCCGCCAGGCCACCGCCCAGCAACGCACCCCAGCCAGCCCAGCTGGAACTTTCGATGGCGCCCAGGGCGGCGCCGCCTACACCCCCGACGGCGGCACATTTCGGCCAGTCGGTTTTTTGCAAACCTGCACAACCAGTCAACACACTGGTGAGCAGTACCAGGGGTATCGCTGTGCGTACTATGCTCATTTCATTGCTTCTCCTAGGGGGAATCGGCATAAGGCCGATCTCTGGGAGTAAAGACCGCGCATTCCAACCCTGCCAGCAATAAGCTACGACACGGTCACATGCCCCTTTGCCCGCACGCCGCAGCCCGCTAGTCTTGGATGACTTGAACGAGGAATGGCAATGACCGAAGGTTTCTCCAAACGCACCCCGCAACAGGCCCTGGCAGCCCTGCTCGAGCGCTTCACTCCACAACGGCTGCTGCTGGTGGGTACGCGCTTCCCAGCGCTGGACGCTTTCGCCCAGGCACACCCCCAGGTAACCATCGACACCGCCGCCCCCGGGCCGCTGCCGGCCGAACTGGCCGCCAAGCGCTTTGACCTGGCGGTACTGGTGGACTGCCTGGAGCACTTGCCCAAGCGCACCGGCCTGGAGCTGCTCGGCGGCATTCGCAACCTCAATGCCAGCCGGGTTGCAGTGCTGGCCGACCTGGCTGCCTGCGGCTGGCAGGACACCGACTTTTTCGCCCTGGCCATGTCGGCCAGCGAGAAATTCTGCCGTGAGCAACAGGTTTTGAACCTGTTCACCTATGATCTACATGACTATAAGCAGGTCCCGGACTGGCTCAATGCCAGGTTCTGGGCCAACCCTGAAATGTTTGGGAAGTACTGGTGGTGAAACCCGCGTATATCAAGGGCTTGAGCACCAATGACCATCCACCACGCTATGCCCGAGCTGGGCCATTTGTCACCATCCTGTCACAGAAACCGCCTCAACGGCTTTCGGTTTGGCACTATCGACGTAACGGCATCTACTATCTCCGGATCCGACCTCGGGGATGCTCCGCCCGTAGCCTCACGGTTTCACTTCGCACTACGGAACGCCCCTCCGCTATGACGCTATCGCAAGACATTCTCAAGGCTCTGGCCGTCTTTCACCTCGACCGACCGGAAGCCACATGGTCAGACCTCAAGGGGGGGGTGTAAGCCTGAGCACAGTTCAAAGGGCCGTACACCGATGATGCTCTTTTTCTTATGTACCCAGTAGGCAGCACGGGGCTGCGGAATAGCAAAATCACTGCGAGCTTAAAAGGTGATAGCTCGCAGTGACGCAGACGAAGTTAATCAGGATACAAACTGCGTACAATTTCGATGTCGTCAGCGGTAAGCTCTGAGTCAACGGATAGAATGAATTCTTCGATATTTTGTTTGTTGGGGTGCTTCTCGAACCACAGTAAAAACGCAGTCTGATAGACACTTGGCTCTACTTTCCCATAAAGTGAGCGAGAGATCTCTTCAAACTTGTCGTGTTTTTCATAGCCCTGGCAAAGGCGAATCGCATCTTGGAGCTTGTCTGGTCTCACGCCAAGCTTCTTAGCAAAATCAACAGGGTGCGCTTGAATAATTGCCAGTAGCTCGTTCTCTGGCTCAAGCTCTCCGGGCAAAAAGGTGAACGCTGGAAGCTGATATTTTGCTTCTCGACGCTGATCAGCATCAAGTACCCCTTTAATCTCCAATCCTCTCTTCTGCTGCGCGTATCTGTATACCACTTCGTATACGTTAGACTCGCCGCCAAGGAAAACAATCTCGTGGCTTTTCCTGATCTGACTCCCATAGAGATCCAGTAACTTTTCAAAAAAAACTTTTGCTTTGTTATCTTCGAGAAAGAAGATTCCTTTAGTAACGGGAGCTACTCCGAGCTCAGAGAGATAGCTACCGGAAGACCCAAGAGACCAGTGCGCAGCCTGAGGTCTTTTCATGACAATTACACGCTCAGCTCCGAGCTTGGAGACTATGAAAGGCGAGTGTGTGGATATAAATATCTGCTTGCTTCTATCGGCTGCAAGAAAGACCAGTAGATCAACAACTCTCTCTTGAGCTGCTGGGGTGAGGCCTGTTTCAGGTTCCTCTACAAAAAAAATGCCGGGCGCGCTATGTTTCTTCGCAAGGCTCCAATAAATGAACATAACCAACTGCTCACCCATGGAGGCAGTGAAATTATCATGTTCAACGCCATTTTTACTGAAGACAAAGCGAGGGAGATGAATATCGTCCCCTACAACGACCTCTTCAATACTAATCGAGTCGTAGCTACTACCGATTACGTAGTTGATTAAGCTTAGTTCCTTTGCCGGTAACGGGGCTGCGCCATCTTGCCCAAACGTGCTTCTGAACTGAATTAGGGTTGAGTTAACCTCGCGAAGTTCAGTCAACGGCTCCGTAAGTATTGCTGAAATTGCATCTCCAGGAAGCGAAACGGTAGTACCTCCATGGAGCTCGACCTCATGGCTATGGAAATTTATTCTTCGGTAGTTCGTATCGGTTAAATAGGAGAAGAAGCTACTTTTTCCAGCTCCGTTGGCTCCTACCACGGCAAAAATGCCGCCAGTCTTGAACTCTAATGGTGGAAGATGTGGTGTGAGTTGTCGCAGGGAAATAATACCTTTGGCAGCTCTGTGAATGGTATCAACCTTATTCCAATAATCTTGGATGGCTGCTTTTTTCATTCTAAGCCCCACTGTTCTTCTTCCATGAACGAAATCAGCATGGTCTCCGTGACGTTGTCAGCTGACTCAATTCTCCTCAATATGGCAAGAGCTCGCTCTCCGACATTGCTCGAGTATGTCTGCCCTTGCATCCAACCAACCAAATAGATAATCAATAGTCGTAACTTTACTGGTATCGCATCGTTGACACTTGAGGCGGAACGCTCATTGTAGATAGTGAATAGTAGAGACAGGGTACTGGCTTCGTCGCTGCTTTCCTTTGTGCGCTCTCGAATTGACTCAAAAGCGAATAGATGGATAATATTGTCTTCAGTGTGGTCGTAGTAAAAGTAAATGAGCCATGTTAGCAAGGTTGGTTTGTTGAGCTTGGCTTTTGATCCAAATTGCAGTCCAATTTTGCAGGCTGCTACAAGTGCCTCTATGGCGGTAGCAACACGACCTTCGATATACACAGGCACCGGAAAGCCGGACCTGTAAAATTCAATTAGATTTATATCGGTAATTTTCTTGTTAATATTTTTGGTATGCACAGCATAAACAAGACGCGCGATTACATCATCATATGACAGCCTATTGTTATTGAATCCTATTAGAGAGCTATCGACGCCACTGCCTTCCATTAGGGTGACGAGATTTTTTATTTGCTCGCGCACGGGACCGAAAAATGTATTTCTTTTTTCAGCCGGAGTTAGAGTGACCCCTTGATTTAAACGAAAGAAGAGTTCGTACGGCTCACCCTCTTTAAAATCATAAAGCTCATGCACTCGAATGGAGTATTGCTCTATACGATTTCTTATGGGATCGGGGAGTTCCGTGAAGTATCTGCCGTGCATGGCTACAATGCTATCATCGAGTGGCTCTATATTTCCGTCGATGGGAAAACCATTTTCCAAGAAGTCGACAATTGAGCTAAGGCGCTGCTGCCCATCAAGAACTTCGAGGGTTTCCGAAGATGTAATGACAAGGAATATAGGCGGAAACTTCCAGTCCCTCAGAATAGTGTCGATAAGACCTTGTTTCTTAGACTTGCTCCACACCATGTCCCGCTGAAAGTCAGGACGAAGATCAATGGTTCCACGTTTGATTCGTTGGTATAGAGTTGCGATATCAGGATCTTTAGCGGTTATCTTCATGACGTCCTTCTTGCTTCCTATTGTGCACAGCCCCGGGCTTTAATGTACTTCCAGTTGGCATGTAGATTACCGCAATTTTGATCGTACTGCGCTCATGGCAGGCAGGGGGACTGAGTCATCGTGAACACCAATCTGTCTTGAGAGGGTGACCGCTTCCGGGACTTCGTCCACTCTTAGGCCGCAGAACGAAAGGTCAGCGCCAAGGCTGCAGATGTAGCAGTCACTCGCCAAGTGTGACCAATGGTGTAACCTTCATGTCACCAGAACCACTTGAGGTCCCCCTATGAAGCCCGCTACGCTTGGCCTCCCGCCTACCCCCCATCAGTTCTGGGCCAACCCTGAAAACTTCGGCAAGTACTGGTGGTGATGATGAGTGTCTCGGTCTGCCCTTGTGGCAGTGGCAACCTGCTTGACGCCTGCTGCGGGCATTACCATGCCGGTACCCCGGCACCGGATGCCCAGGCCCTGATGCGCTCACGCTACAGTGCCTACGTGCTGGGCCTTGTCGACTACCTGGTAGCCACCACCCTACCGGCCCAGCAAGCCGGCCTGGACCGTGCTGCCATGGCCGACTGGAGTGCACAGAGCACCTGGCTGGGCCTGGAAGTGGAAAGCGCAGAAGTGCTGGGCGGCCAACCCGAGCACAGCTTCGTCACCTTCACCGCACGCTGGCACGACCAAGACGGCGATCATCAGCACCGCGAACGCTCGGCGTTCGTCCAGCATGCCGGCCGCTGGTACTTCATCGACCCAACGGTCGGGTTGAAGGCCGGGCGCAACGACCCCTGCCCCTGCGCCAGCGGGCACAAATTCAAGAAATGCTGCGCCAGCTACGTAGGGAACTGAACATGATCAAGCGCACCCGTCTGCTACTGCTCGGTGCGCTAATGGCATGGCTGACGGGCTGTGCCAGTTGGGGTGAGGACTGGCGCGAGCCCGAAGTGCATCTGGTCGAGGTCGAAACGGTCAAGGCCAGGTTGCTGGAACAGGAGTTCGTGCTGCACCTGCGGGTCGACAACCCCAATGACAGCCGCCTGTTCATTCGCAACGTGTCGTATGCAATACGCCTCAATGACCTGCTACTGGTGCAGGATGAAGCCAGCGTATGGCGCAGCGTGGGCGGGCATGCACGGCGCACTTTCAAGATCACCGCACGAACCAACCTGTGGCAGCACCTGAAGCCACTGGCCAAGCTGCTCAGAAGCAAGCAGCCGCTGCATTACACCCTGCAGGGCGAACTGGCGACCGGGTTGCTCATCCATCGGGACCTGCACATCTCGCGCAGTGGTGAGATAATCCCCGGCGATCACATACCGGAGTAACCCTGCAATGTCCCAACAACCCCACGTTCATGGCCCTGACTGCAACCATGACCATGATCACCACCACGACCACGGCCATGTACACGGCCCGCACTGCAACCACGGCACCCAAGAACCGGTGCGCAACGCCCTGAAGGACGTTGGCCGCAACGACCCGTGCCCGTGCGGTAGCGAGAAGAAGTACAAGAAGTGCCACGGCGCCTGATCGACTGACGCGATTCAACATCTGAGCAATTGCGCGATCACTGTGGGAGCGGGCGCGCCCGCGAACACGGGCGAAGCCCGTGCCATACACCGCGTCGCATGCTTCGCGTGCTTGCCCGCTCCCCAGGTAGCGTGCCAGCCTCTGGACCATGGGCCTGACACAGGTGGCTACGCGGCCTTTCGCCGGTTAGCCCCCAGCAGATCCTGGTACCAGAGGCCGGCATCATAGGCGATGGTCACCAGAGTGGTCTCGACATACCGCGGGTGCTGGGCCATGCGCTGGGCAACCGCCAGGCAGGCAGCGGCTGTATTACCGACAAAAATGCCACTCTGCATGTAGAACCAGCGCTGTGCGGCGAGCATTTCTGCATGTTGCACCTGAGCCCGCTCGTCCACCAGCGACCAGTCCATGAACGGCGGGCAAACGCCCACGGCCATGCCTTCAAAACGATGATCGGCGAACACGCCAGCCCTCGAATCACAGCCATTGGGGTCGACCAGCACCGTCGACACGTCGAAGCCATGGTCTTTCAGCCCCAGGGTGATACCCGTGAAACTGGCGCCAGTACCCGCACAGCCCACGAACAGGATCTGCCGCCCTGCCCCGGCGTTGGTCAGTTGCAGGGCCAGTTCACTGGCGGTCTGATAACGATGGGCCTCGATGCCCACCGGGTTGTTGAACTGGTCGGTGTAGAAGTATGACTTACCCAACGCGGCCTGGTTATCCAGGTGATGCATCACCACGTCCTTGGGTGAGGCACCGGCCATCAGCATTTCCTTGCCGATCAGCCGAGCACCGAAACACTCCAGCAGATCCCGCTTGGTCTGGCTGAAGCTCAGCCCGACCGCCAGCTCTACGGCGACCTGGTACTTGTGGCAGGCCGCCAGCAAGCCAAAGCCGAAGCTGCCACCGGTTTTTTCGATGACGGTCGTCACCCCGGGAATGATGTCCCCCTTGCGCACGGCATGTTCGATGATCCGCCGCGCCGCCCGGTATTTGTGGCTACCGCCCGGGTTGTTCATTTCCAGCTTGGTGTAGATACGATCGCTGACACTGATGAGCTCGCTCATTTGCGGCTACCTTCCATTGACGTTTGCAGGCAGGCCTTGTTCTGCAGCAGGCCGGCAGTGGCAACCAGCAGCCCCAGGCAGAGGACCATGCAGATGGCGTTGGTACCGTCCCAGCCAACCGAGCTCAGCAACAACGAGGGGCTGAATGCGCCGAGGGTGGCAAAAATGGCAATGGCCAGGTCGTTCTTGCCCTGCATCTGCATCGCTGCCGGGCTGTTCTGCAGTGACTGGGCCAGCAAGGCACCTCCGCCTACATAAGTGAGGTTCCAGCCCAGCCCGAGGGCAATCAGTGCCAGGGTCATCATGGCGTAGCTGTGCGACCAGATATTCATCGCCGAGCAACCGATCAACAGGGCCAGGCCCGCGCAAATGGTGGTCTTGATACCCAGCCGCTGGATGATGGCGCCGGTGAAGAACGACGGGGCAAACATGGCAATCACATGCCACTGGATCGCCAGGCGGACGTCAGTGAAGTCCTCGTGCATGTGTTTCATGTGCATCGAGGCCTGGATCATCAGCAGGTTCATGATCCCGTAGCCCAGCGCAGCGACAGCCATTGCCACAACCACGCTCGGGCCTGCCGGCTCGGCACGGACACTGGCCGGCTTTGCTGCGCTGTTGACCGCGCTGGCCTTACCGGCATCGTTGGGCAGGCACAGCGCAATCAACAATGAAAGCAACGCCAGGCCGACAAACGCGGCATAACACAGCGAAAACAGGGGGTAACCACCCACGTCACGCAGCCACTCGGTAAGCGTCGGCCCGACGACAGCAGCAATGACCCCGCCCGCCACGACCAGCGAAAGTGCCTTGGGCTTCAAGGCCTGGGAAAGATTGTCGGTTGCCGC
Organism: Pseudomonas sp. USTB-Z; assembly: GCF_019691255.1. Lineage (NCBI taxonomy): Bacteria > Pseudomonadati > Pseudomonadota > Gammaproteobacteria > Pseudomonadales > Pseudomonadaceae > Pseudomonas > Pseudomonas sp. USTB-Z. The sequence continues at coordinate 23,418 of NZ_JAECZP010000030.1, read as the reverse complement.
GAACCGGTTGAAATTGGCGAACGCGATGTACACACCCAATGCAGAGTGGCTGAGGACCAGCGTTGAAAAATGCTGGTGCTCCACCGCCAGAAAGCCGCTGACGCCAGACAGCGCCAGGGGAATCGCGCCCAGCATGAACGCCTTTTTACGGCCGATGCGGCTCATCAGCCTGGAGACCGGATAAGTTGCCAACATCAGGCACAGAAACTGGAACCCGTACGGCACCGTGGACCATGCGGCATCAGGCGCCAGCGCAGCCCCGACAATGGCGGCCATCGTCACCGACATCACGGCAGTCGTCAGGTTGATCGACTGTGCCGTGAAGTACAGGTACGTGCGCCGCGGTAACGTGCTGTTCATAGTGCGTGCTCGTGATAAGTGGACAAGTCGATTTCGGCCTCGGGGAACACGCAGATCAGCCGTTCCTTGCCTTTACCCAGGCGTTTGCGCTTGACGCTAAGGCGCCCGATGCGCCGAGGCGAATCGAGGTGCGTACCACCGCACGGGATTTCGATGCCGTCGTAGGTCCACAAACGCGCGTCTTCCAGGCCTTGAACCGCGTAGTGCTCGATCGGCGCATCGCAGCCAATCAGTTCATTCGCCCGTCGTTCAATTTCAAGCACGTCTTCAGCCGTGAAAGCGTCCTCGACCAGGAAGTCGAAACGTGCCGTGTCCTCCTTGATATGGCAGCCGATAGTCCATTGCTTCAGTTCTTCACGCAGCCCGATGGCGGCGGCATACAGGAAGTGGCTGGCACTGTGAGACAACGTCAGCCGTTCGCGCCGTTCAATATCGATAGTGACGCGGGCCGGCATACCCACGGTGACTTCATCCAACAGGTGTAAATCATCCGGGTGCAGGCTGTGAATAATAATGCCGCCCAGTTTTCCGCCTTTGAAACCGTCCAGGCGAATAGGGCTACCGTAGAGTTTTTTAACCCAGACGAATCGCACGGTACCCACCGGTAATTCAATGGTGCCGAAGTCCGCTTCCTGGCCGCCCCCTTCTGGATAGGCCACCGTACTCAGCAACTCGATGCCGTCACTGTGCACCCGCGCTACTTGCGTATTCGCGCCCGCCAGGTACTGGTCTTTGTAATACAGTTTTTCGGTATTTCTTAAAACTTCATAGTTCAGAGCGTTCATGATTCCAATACCACCTGCAATGATGTTTTAACCTGTACCCGGGCAGCGGCTGGGACGTCTTTGGTCACAATGCAGCCCGGCCCGATAAACGCACCGTCACCGACATGAATAGCGCCCAGCACACTGGCGAAAGCGCCGATCTGTACCCGGTTACCCAACGTCGGGTGCCTGGGGCTCAAGGGGTTGTCACTGATACCGCGGGCGCCCAGGGTTACGCCGCCAAGCACGTAGCAGTCGTCACCAATGGTCGACGTTTCGCCAATGACGGTGCCCATGCCGTGATCGATGATGAAGCGCGCACCAATGCGGCTGCGGAAATGGATCTCCGCCCCCGAAAGCATTTTTCCGCGCCTGGAGATCATGGCGGCCAGGCATTGACCGCCGGCGCCGTAGGTCGCGGCGCTATTGTTATAGATCCAATGGGCAAGCCGATAATGCAAAACCGCAGAATAAGAGGTGTAGGTTTTTGCAATGAATACCAGGTCGCGGCCGGCAGCCGGATCTTTCATGGCAAATGCCTGTAAATCGGCATGTGCCTGTTCAGTCACACGTTCAATGACCGGTGTTTCTTTCAGTGCTTCGAACTCGACGATTGAACAACATTCCAATAACGCCGAGGTCACAAGATTCTTTACAACTTTGAATGACTCCAGTTCGTCAGGGACAGGAAGCCTGGCAATGACGGCTGATTGCATGTCCATAGGGTGCATGGGCTTGATATCCAGTTGTCTGGTCTGCACAGACGCTAACAGTGCCGCCTTTGTTGGCAGCCGAAAGTTCCGACACGGGGATATTGGCATGTGCTGGCCATTTGCAAACGAACAGTCGACAAGCATTTCCGTTAACTGTTAGGCTTTTTTTTCTAACGGTTTCGGACCTGCCATGATCCCCTGCAGCCTTCATCACCTTTTGAAACAACGCCTGGATGCAGGCGAGTGGTTGCCCGGGCAACGCATGCCCTCCATCCGCAAGCTGACCGCTGCTGTGGACTTCAGTTACCACGACGTCGTGTCGGCCTATGCCCAGCTGGTCAGCGAAGGGGTATTGACGGCATCACCTGGGCGAGGCTACTTCGTGGCAAACCGCGCCAGGCAGACCAGCGTGATCCACGAACCCGAATGCATGGCCGGCGACCCCCTGTTCCGGCTGCTGCAGGGCGGCCAGCACTTCACCAAGCTGGGCAGCGGCTGGCTGCCCCCCGCGTGGCGCGACACCGAACTACTGGCCAAGGCAATTCGTCGCACGGCGCGGCTGGAGCAAAGCTCGCTGGCAGAGTACGGCGACATCCAGGGGTACCTGCCCATGCGCAAACAGCTGTGCGTGCACATGAAACGGCTGACCCGTGTCGAAGCCCGGCCCAACCAGTTGCTGACCACACTGGGTGCCACGCAAGGCCTGGACCTGGTTGCACGGTTGCTGATCAAACCGGGCGACCACGTTTTCGTCGACGAGCCGGGCAACGGCAACCTGATCAAGCTGATCCAAATGGCTGGCGGGCACGTCGTCGGCATTCGGCGGACCCAGGACGGGCCAGATGTGGAAGAAATGAGAAGCCACCTGGCCAGGCACAAGGTCAAGGCGTTTTTCTGCAACAGCACCTTCCACAACCCGACCGGCAGCAACATCAGCCCGCACAACGCCTTCAGCGTCCTGCGCCTGGCGGTGGAGCACGAGTTCTTCGTGGTCGAGGACGATGTCTATGGGGACTTCAGCCCTGCTGTGCGCCAGACCTTTGCCGAGCTGGACAACCTTGACCGGGTTATCTACATCGGCAGCTTCTCCAAATGCCTGTCGGCCTCGCTGCGCGTGGGGTTCATTGCCTGCTCGCAAGACCTGATCGAACCGCTCACACGCCTTAAACTGCTGACCTGCGTCGCCGTCCCTGCGTTTTGCGAACGCTTCGTCAACACCATATTGTCGGATGGCACGTATGCCCGGCACATGAAAGACGTGCAGCAGCGCCTGATCCGCCAGCAAGTGCAAACCCAACGCTTGCTGCTCGAGCGCGGCTGGCAGTTCGATATAGCGCCGCAAGGGGGTATGTTCCTTTGGGTCTACCACCCGGACCTGCCCGACCTGCAACCTTTCATGCGTAAACTGGAGCAACACAAGATCCTGCTGATGCCGGGCTCTGCATTCGCGGTGAGCCGTGACTACCAACGCTACACGCGCATCAATTGCACGCATTTTTCCGACGCCTTGGCCGAGCACTTCGAGGTTTGACCCGGCGCGATCAAATAAACCGACCTGGGACCTTGCATGGCGCCTGCGCGCTTACTACCTTAGCGCCTTTCCAAACCAGCCTCGCCTTGCAGGAGCCCTTGCCATGGCCGCCCCCGCCTTTCCTCCCTTCCGCCTGCGGTTTGCAACCGCTGCCACCCTGCTCGGCATGCTCGGGCTGGCCGGCTGCCAGACGGGCGGCTACCAGGATAGCGTGCCACCGACCAGCGGCGTGCAGCCGCTCAAAGGCCTGGCACAGAATGTTTCGGTACGGCGCAATGCCATGGGCGCGCCGCTGATCGAAAGCAGCAGCTTCCATGATGCGCTGTTCAGCCTGGGCTATGTGCACGCCGGCGACCGCATCGAACAGATGGTCGCCATGCGCCTGCTCGCCCAAGGCCGTCTGGCCGAACTGGCCGGCAGCGAGGCGCTGGATATCGACCGCCTCATGCGCGCCGCCAACCTCAAGCAAAGTGCCGCCCAGCAATACGCCGACGCATCGCCACGGCTCAAGCGCTTCTTCGAAGTGTACGCGCGCGGGGTCAACGCCTACCTGTTCCGCTACCGCGACAAGCTGCCAGCAGGCCTGGCCAGTAGTGGCTATCGCCCCGAATACTGGAAGCCTGAAGACTCGGCGCTGATCTTCTGCCTGTACGCGTTCAGCCAGTCGGTCAACCTGCAAGAGGAACTCAGCGCCCTGACCCTGGCGCAGAAAGCCGGTAGCGACAAGCTGGCCTGGTTGCTGCCCGGGGCCCCGGACGAGCCGCTGGCCGAAATGGAAGTGGACAAGCTCAAGGGCCTGAACCTGGCCAGCCAGTTGCCGGGGCTGCCAGCCCTGGCAGCTGCCAGCCAGAAGCTCGCCGACCTCGACCTGCTCGGTAGCCCGGGGTCGGCCAACCTGGCCCTGGGCCCGCAGCGCAGCCGCAGCGGCAAGAGCCTGCTGGCCAGCGACAGCCGCGCCGCCTGGGCCTTGAGCCCGGTACAAATCAATACCAGCAAGTACCAGGTTGCCGGCCTGTCATTGCCGGGCCTGCCAATTGTGCTGGCCGGCTACAATGGCAAGCTGGCCTGGAGCAGCAGCGCGGTCATGGCCGACAATCAGGACCTGTTCCTCGAGCAGCTGCGCCGCCAAGGCAATCAGCTGAGCTACCTGGCCGATGGCAAATGGCTGCCGGCCCGCGCCCGCAGCGAAACCTACTTCGTACGTGGCCAGCGACCCGTGCGCGAAGTGGTGTACGACACCCGCCACGGCACCCTGCTGGCCCAGCCAGAAAACGCCAGCCTGGGCCTGGCGCTGAACCTGCCCCAGTTCAAAGGTGATCGTAGCCTGGATGCTCTGTTCGACCTGACGCGGGCCAAGAACGTGGAGCGGGCCTTCGACAGCACACGTGAAGTGACGGCTGCTGCCGTCAACTTCGTTTTCGCCGAGCCTGAGCACATCGGCTGGCAAGTCAGTGGCCGCTACCCCAATCGCCGCGAAGGCCAGGGCCTGCTGCCCTCGCCGGGCTGGGACGGGCGTTACGACTGGGACGGCTATGCCGACCCGATGCTGCACCCGTACGACCAGGACCCGCCCGCAGGCTGGATCGGCCACGCCAACCAGCGCAGCCTGCCGCGCGGCTATGGCATGCAGCTGTCCAGCACCTGGTACTACCCCGAACGTGCCGAACGCCTGGCAGAACTGGCCGGCAACGGTCGCCACGACAGTCGCAGCCTGATGGCCCTGCAGAACGACCAAGTGACCCTGCTGGCCAACAAGCTCAAGCAGATGTTCAACGCACCCGGCATGGCCCAGCCACTGAAGCAGGCGATCGACGCCCTCCCCGCCGGGCAGCGCGACAAGGCCCGCGACACGCTGGCCCGGCTCAAGGCCTTCGATGGCCGCCTGAGCCCGGTGTCGGCCGATGCCGCGCTGTACGAGTTGTTCTTGCAGGAGGTCGCTCGCCAGACCTTCCTCGATGACCTGGGCCCGGAGGCCGGCCCCGCGTGGCAGGCATTCGTCAGCAATGCACGTTTGTCGTTCTCGGCGCAGGCCGATCATCTGCTGGGCCGCGATGACAGCCCCTTCTGGGATGACCGCAACACGCCGCAAAAAGAAGACAAGCCCGCCATCCTCGCCCGCAGCCTGGCGGGCGCAATGGAGGCCGGGATCGCGCAGCTGGGTGCCGACCGACGCACCTGGCAGTGGGGCCAGCTGCACCAGTACCGCTGGCCGGCACCGGCCTACCATGGCCTGGGGGATGCGATCAGCCGTGCGCCGCTTGCCGCAGGCGGCGACTTCACTACCCTGGCCCTCACACCATTCGCCTGGGGCAGCGACTTCGACACGCATCTGCCAGCCTCGGCACGGATGATCGTCGACTTCGGCCAGGCCGAACCGTTGCAGATACTGACCAGCAGCGGCCAGTCCGGCAACCCGGCCAGCGCGCATTACCGCGACGGGCTGGATGCCTGGTTCAAAGGGCGCTTCATGAGCCTGCCACTGCAACAGCAGAATTTCGGCAGGGCGTATGGCAACCAGCGGCTTACATTGGTACCGGGGCGGTAACGGCATTCTTCAGGGGGCATGAGGGGGCTTGATGAAGTTTTTCAGCAGCGCCCTCCCAAATCCATCCGAACTAACGTCTGGCACCATGCCTCTTAACGGGTAACCCCAGAACCAGTGCCCGTGCCATGGACCTTGTCATCGCCCGCCCCGAAGGCCTGTACTGCCCGCCCGGAGATTTCTACATCGACCCCTGGCGGCCCGTGGACCGGGCTGTCATTACCCACGGCCACGGCGACCACGCACGCAGCGGCAATGGCCATTATCTGACCGCCAGCCCCGGTGCCGGCATTCTGCGCAGCCGCCTGGGCCAGGACATCCATTTGCAGACCCTGCCCTACGGTGAGCGCCTGCTGCACCAAGGCGTGACGTTGAGCCTGCACCCGGCCGGGCACGTGCTGGGTTCGGCACAGGTGCGCCTGGAGTATCGAGGTGAAGTCTGGGTTGCATCCGGTGACTACAAGGTAGAACCCGATGGCACCTGTACGCCCTTCGAGCCGGTGGCGTGCCACACCTTCATCACCGAGTCGACCTTCGGCCTGCCGATCTACCGCTGGCCAAGCCAAAGTGAGATCTTCGCCAGCATCAATGCCTGGTGGCGGGCCAACCGTGAACAGGGCAAGGCCAGCGTGCTGTTCTGCTATGCCTTCGGAAAGGCCCAGCGGATTCTGCATGGGCTGGATGCCAGCATCGGCCCGATCCTCGTGCATGGCGCCATGGAGCCGCTCAACCGGGTGTATCGGGATGCCGGTATCCGCCTGCCGGAAACCCGCTACGCAGGCGATATACCGCGCAACGATCCTCTGCTGCGCCAGGCACTGGTCCTGGCGCCCCCATCAGCCGGCGGGAGTAGCTGGATGCGCCGTTTTGGCGATTACAGTGATGCCTTCGCCAGCGGCTGGATGCTGCTACGCGGCGCCCGCCGACGGCGCGGCGTGGACCGGGGCTTTGTGCTGTCCGACCACGCCGACTGGCCCGGCCTGCTCTGGGCCATTGGCCAGACCGGTGCCCAACGGGTGATGGTCACTCACGGCTCGGTCGAGGTACTGGTGCGCTACCTCACCGAACAAGGCCTGGATGCCCGCGCCTTTGTCACCGAGTATGGCGACGAAGACGATGTGCCCAACACCGCCCCCTCGCCATGAAAGCCTTCGCTACGCTGTTCCTGCGCCTGGACGCGACCACCTCCAGCAATGCCAAGCTCGAGGCACTGCGCGACTACTTTGACATGGCGCCCGCCGACGATGCTGCCTGGGCGGTGTATTTCCTGGCCGGCGGGCGCCCACGCCAACTGGTGCCCACCCGCCTTCTACGCGAACTGGCAACGGCACTGGCTGGCCTGCCCGACTGGCTTTTCGAAGAAAGCTATCAGGCCGTGGGCGACCTGGCCGAGACCATTTCGCTGCTGCTGCCGCTGCACGCCGATGGCAACGATGAAGGCCTGGCCACCTGGGTGGAACAGCACTTGCTGCCCCTGCGCGGACTAGCGCCTGAGCAAGTCCGCCAGCGCCTGCCGCCGCTCTGGGCACGGTTGGACCGCGCCAGCCTGATGCTATGCCTGAAGCTGATCACTGGCAGCTTTCGCGTGGGCGTGTCAAAGCTGTTGGTCACCCGCGCCCTGGCGCAACTGGCCGGGCTGGACGCCAAACGCGTGGCCCAGCGCCTGGTCGGCTACACCGATATAGGCCATCGCCCCACTGCAGCCAGTTACCAGAGGCTGATCGCCCCGGAGTCCGCCGATGAACACAACCAGCGTGGCGGCCAGCCCTACCCCTTCTTCCTGGCCCATCCGCTGCAAGTGTCCAGCGATCAATTCGATACCCTGCTCGGGCCACCAAGCGATTGGCAAATCGAATGGAAGTGGGACGGCATTCGGGCGCAAGTGGTGAAGCGCGATGGCCAGCTGTGGGTGTGGTCACGCGGCGAAGAACTGGTTACCGAGCGTTTCCCCGAACTGCACGGCCTGGCACAGACGTTGCCCGATGGCGTGGTGCTCGATGGCGAGATCCTGGTCTGGAAACCTGGTGAAACCGAGGCGGAACTGGCCGTGCAGCCTTTTGCCTTGCTGCAACAGCGTATCGGTCGCAAAACGCTGGGCAAAAAGCTGCTGAACGATGCGCCGGTGGTGTTGCAGGCCTACGACCTGTTGGAGTGGCAGGGCGATGACTGGCGCAGCCGACCGCAGCACGAACGCCGAAGCCAGCTGGAACGCCTGGTGGATGAACACCCACTTGCCCCCGTGCTGTTGTCGCCTTTGCTGCAAGGCCCGGACTGGGCCGACCTTGCCCGCCAGCGCGAACAGTCACGCAGCCTGGGCGTGGAAGGGCTGATGCTGAAGCAGCGCGAGGCCCTGTACGGCGTGGGGCGCACCAAGGACATGGGCATTTGGTGGAAGTGGAAGATCGACCCGTTCAGCGTCGATGCGGTGCTGATCTATGCCCAACGCGGCCACGGCCGCAGGGCCAGTCTGTACAGCGACTACACCTTTGCCGTATGGGATGCACCGGCAGGTACCCCTGGTCGGGCGTTGGTGCCCTTTGCCAAGGCCTATTCAGGGCTCAGTGACGAAGAAATGCGCAAGGTCGACGCCATCATCCGCAAGACCACGGTGGAAACGTTCGGGCCGGTGCGCAGTGTGACCCCAACGTTGGTGTTTGAGCTGGGCTTCGAAGGCATCGCCCTGTCCCGGCGCCACAAAAGCGGTATCGCCGTGCGCTTTCCGCGCATGCTGCGCTGGCGGCTGGACAAGCCGGTGGAGGAGGCAGATGACCTGGCCGCCTTGCAGGCGCTACTGGCCTGAAAAAGTTTGCGATGCCCGACTGCTGCAGGATGAGGCGCATTCGCTGAAACTATGCTTCTATTTTTGAGCCGACCCGTGTCGCAGACCGTTTTCGCCACGCAGCCAGGACCAACATGCACCATTCAACCCATGACCTGCTCTCCCCCGTACCGGGCATCACCCGCCAACTGCACAGTTTCCACTTCGGCCCCCGCAGTGGTGGCAAAGTCTATATACAGGCCTCACTGCACGCCGACGAGCTACCGGGCATGCTGGTAGCCTGGCACCTCAAGCGCCGTCTGGTCGAGCTGGAACAGCAAGGCCGACTGCAGCGCGAGATCATTCTGGTGCCGGTGGCCAACCCGGTGGGCCTGGAGCAAGTGCTGCTGGATGCGCCATTGGGGCGTTTTGAACTGCAAAGCGGCGAGAACTTCAATCGCAACTTCGTCGACCTGTCGGACAGCATCGGCGACCTGATCGAAGAACACCTCACCCAGGACCCGACGCACAACCTTGCACTGATCCGCGAATACCTGCGCCGCGGCCTGGACGCACACCCGGCTCGCACACCCCTGCAGGCCCAGCGCCTGATACTGCAGCGCCTGGCCTGCGATGCCGATATGGTGCTGGACCTGCACTGCGACTTCGAAGCAGTCGAGCACCTGTACACCACCCCCGATGCCTGGCCCCAGATCGAACCCTTGGCCCGTTACCTGGGCGCCCAGGCCAGCCTGCTGGCAACGGACTCGGGCGGGCAGTCGTTCGATGAATGTTTCAGCCTGGTCTGGTGGCAATTGCAGCAACGTTTCGGCAAACGCTTCCCGATTCCGCTGGGCTGCTGCTCGGTCACCGTCGAGCTGCGTGGCCAGGCGGATGTCAGCCATGATCTGGCCAGCAAGGACTGCCAGGCGATCCTTGACTTCCTGACCCATGCAGGTGTCATCGAAGGCACCAGCGCCGCTCTGCCCGCGCTGTTACGCCACGCCACGCCGTTGGCCGCGGTGGAACCCGTGGCAACGCCATTGGGTGGGTTGCTGGTTTACCACGCCAAACCGGGCCAGCACCTGGAGGCCGGCCAACTGATTGCCGAAGTCATCGACCCACTCAGTGACCGAGTCACCGCCCTGCGCAACAGCCAGCCAGGCCTGCTGTATGCGCGTAGCGTACGGCGCATGGCCACGGCTGGCATGGTCATCGCCCATGTGGCCGGCGAACAGGTATGCCGCAGCGGCTACCTGTTGGCCAATTGATCCGGTAAAACCATTGCAGCCGGCAAGTGGTCTGTAGAAGCACAGCCTTCGGAGGGCCATCTGCCTCATGCCTGCTGCTACCGACCTCGCCAATGCCTGGTTTGCCAAGCGCGGCTGGAAGCCCTTCGCTTTCCAACGGCGCGTATGGGCTGCCGTCGAACGGGGCGAGTCCGGTTTGCTGCATGCCAGTACCGGTGCCGGCAAGACCTATGCGGTCTGGCTCGCTGCACTACGTGCGTTCAAGCCCAGGCCCCAGGGCCGCCACTTGGCCCCCATACAGGTGGTGTGGGTGACGCCCATGCGTGCCCTGGCCGCCGACACCGCACGTGCGTTGCAAGCGCCGCTTGATGAACTCCAGCTGCCTTGGAGCGTAGGGGTGCGCAGCGGCGACACCCACAGTGCCGAGCGCGCCCGACAGGCCCGGCGGCTACCCAGTGTGCTGATCACCACCCCCGAAAGCCTGACCCTGCTGCTGACCCGGGCACAGGCACATGAGGATTTCGCCACGCTGCAACTGGTGGTAGTGGATGAATGGCACGAGCTGCTTGGCAACAAGCGCGGGGTACAACTGCAGCTGGCCTTGGCGCGCCTGCGGCATTGGCACCCAGGCCTACCGACCTGGGGCTTGTCGGCAACGCTCGGCAATCTGCAACACGCACGGGATGTCTTGCTGCCCCAGGGCGGCCTGCTGGTGCGAGGCCGGCAAGACAAGGCACTGCAAGTCGACACCCTGCTGCCAACAGCGATCGAGCGCTTCCCTTGGGCTGGACACATGGGCCTGAAGATGCTCGACCAGGTCTGTCACGAGATCGATGCCAGTGCCAGTAGCCTGGTGTTCACCAACACCCGCGCCCAGGCAGAAATCTGGTATCAGGCCCTGCTTGAGGCCCGCCCGGACTGGGCCGGGCTGATCGCCCTGCACCACGCCTCGCTGGCCCGCGATACCCGCGACTGGGTCGAGCGCAGCCTCAAGCAAGGCAGCCTCAAGGCGGTGATCTGCACCTCCAGCCTGGACCTGGGCGTGGACTTTCTGCCCGTGGAACGGGTGCTGCAAATCGGCTCGGCCAAGGGCATCGCCCGCCTGATGCAGCGGGCGGGTCGCTCAGGACACGCGCCTGGGCGGCGCTCCAGGGTCACCCTGGTGCCCACCCATAGCCTGGAACTGGTGGAAGCGGCGGCGGCCCGGCAGGCGCTGATAGCCGGCCACATCGAAGCCCGCTTTTCACCGCGCCTGTGCATGGACGTGCTGGTACAGCATCTGGTCAGCATGGCCTTGGGCAGCGGTTTTCGCCCTGAGCAACTGCTCGCCGAAGTGCGAAGCACCTGGGCCTTTCGCCAGTTGCGCGACAGCCAATGGCAATGGGCGCTGGACTTCGTCTGCCACGGCGGCAGCTCACTGACCGCCTATCCGGACTACCAGCGCGTCGAGCGCCAGGCCGACGGTGTTTATCGGGTTACCAGCGAACGCTTGGCACGGCGCCACCGCATGGGCATCGGCACTATCGTCAGCGATGCCAACCTGCAACTGAAATACTGGAGCAAGGGCGGCGGCGGGAAAACGCTGGGCAGTGTTGAAGAAGCGTTCATCGCCCGCCTGCGCCCCGGCGATACGCTGGTATTTGCCGGGCGGGTACTGGAGCTGGTGCGCGTGGAAAACATGACGGCCTATGTGCGTCGCAGCACGGCGCGAAAGGCTGCGGTAGCGCGCTGGAACGGCGGGCGCATGCCGCTCTCGAGCGAACTGGCCGAGGCGCTGGTCGAGCAGCTCGATGCTGCCGCCCATGAACGCTTTGACGGGCCGGAAATGCGGGCAGTACGCCCGCTGCTTGCGCTTCAGGCGCAGTGGTCAGCCTTACCCACCACAGGCACACTGCTGGCCGAGACCTTCAAATCCCGCCAGGGCTGGCACCTGTTCCTGTATCCCTTTGCGGGGCGCATGGCCAACCTGGGCTTGGCCAATCTGATTGCCTGGCGGGTTAGCCGCGCACAACCACTGTCGGTATCGATTGCCGTCAATGACTACGGATTCGAACTCCTCAGCCCTGCCCAGGTGGACTGGGCCAGGCACTTGCCACAAGCGCTCGGCACCACGGACCTGCTGGAAGATGTGCTGGCCAGCCTGAATGCCGGGGAAATGGCACTGCGGCGCTTTCGTGAAATTGCCCAGATTGCCGGCCTGGTGTTTGGTGGCTATCCCGCCGCGCAGAAGAGCACGCGGCAAATCCAGGCCTCCAGCGGGCTGTTCTATGAGGTGTTTCGCAAGCACGACGCGGGGAATTTGCTGCTTGGCCAGGCGCGGGATGAAGTATTGAGCGAAGAGCTGGAAATCGAACGGCTGCATCGGCAACTGCTGAAAATGAGTGAGTTGCAACTGGACCTGCGGGCGTTGAAGCGGCCAGGGCCCCTGGCGTTTGCCTTGTTGGTGGAAGGCATGCGCGAGACATTGAGCACCGAGAAGCTGGCAGACCGCATTGCGCGGATGGTGGCGGAACTGGAACAAGCGGCGGACGCGGGATGAATTACCAACCCATCGAACACCGGGGGCAGGCGCTCTGGCTGCTTGCCGACAAAGCCATCTACTGGCCCGCCCGCCGCGCCTTGCTGGTGGCCGACGTGCACATCGGAAAGGCCGCCAGCTACCGCGCCCTGCATCAACCGGTGCCACGTGGAACGACTGAGGCGACACTCGCCAGGCTCGATCGCCTGCTGGCCGCACAGGACTGTGAGCAACTGATCATCCTGGGCGACTTTCTGCATGCCCGCACGGCCCGTGCACCGGCAACGCTGGCCAAAGTGGATGATTGGCGCAAGCGGCACAAAGAACTGAAAATAGTGCTGATACGCGGCAATCATGACCGCAACGCCGGCGATCCACCCGCCTCGCTCGATATTCAGGTCGTGGACGAGCCTTGGGTTCTGGAGCCCTTTGCCCTGCAGCACGAGCCGCAGCCCCACCGCACACACCCGGTACTGGCGGGCCACGTACACCCCGTCTTCGTCCTGCGCGGCAAGGCCCGTCAGCGCTTGCGCCTGCCTTGCTTCGTGATCGATGAGCAAGTCAGCCTGCTACCTGCATTCGGTGAGTTCACCGGAGGGTGGGAAATCACCCCCGCCAGCGCCAGCCGGCTGTACCTGGCTGGCGCTGAACGCGTCTGGCCGCTTTAGCGACGCTTAAGCGACAGGGGCGGGAGGCGGCTCGTCCGGCAAGGTCGGTTCACCCGGCTCCATGGGAGGCGTCTCACCGGGTTCCGGCGGTTGCGGGGTATCGGGGTCAGGTTGATGGGGCACGCCCCCCGCTTGCATGGGCAGCGGGTGCGCCAGCAGTGACCAGGGCAACAACCCTACGTGATTGGGCTGCAGGCCTGCCAGCTTGGCACTGATTGCGGGATGGAGTTTCATTGGCTGCTCCTGACGAAAGCCGATGTACATCATGCACACCGGCGTTACTTCGTTGGAGTGCCAAAGGCGCGGGTAATTCCCCGCGCTTGTCGGCTCAGGTACGCGGCAGCGTGACGCCGCGCTGGCCCTGGTATTTGCCGCCACGGTCCTTGTACGACACTTCGCACTCTTCGTCGGACTGCAAGAACAGCATCTGCGCCACGCCTTCGTTGGCGTAGATCTTCGCCGGCAGCGTGGTGGTGTTGGAGAACTCCAACGTCACGTGGCCTTCCCACTCGGGCTCGAGCGGCGTGACGTTGACGATGATGCCGCAACGGGCGTAGGTGCTCTTGCCCAGGCAAATGGTCAGCACGTCACGGGGAATGCGGAAATATTCGACAGTACGCGCCAGGGCGAAAGAGTTTGGCGGGATGATGCACACGTCGCTCTTGATATCGACGAAGCTGCCAGCATCGAAATTTTTCGGGTCGACGGTGGCCGAGTTGATGTTGGTGAACACCTTGAATTCGTCGGCGCAGCGTACGTCGTATCCGTAGCTGGAGACGCCGAAGGAGATCACGCGGTTGTCCTGCTCGCCGCGCACCTGGCGCTCGACGAACGGCTCGATCATGCCGTGTTCCTGCGCCATGCGGCGAATCCACTTGTCCGATTTGATGCTCATGGCGGGGTGTCCTGAAGAGTTGCGAGGTGAAAATCGTGACGCGCATATTACCGGTCCCGGCGCCCAGGTTAAAGTTCCATCCCACATCCCGCGCCGGGTGGGGGCTGCAGCCGCCGCCGATCCGAATTTGCCTAAAGCGTCTTCTGACCATTGGCAGGTTGCGGAAAGTGGGGTAAGGTGTTGCCACTGTGCTGCACGTGACACCGAGAATCTCTAGTTTGATGCACGATCCTGATCGGCCCATCGCTGAATTTTCTGCTCTCTTTGCGCTCAGTCCCGGGCAGGGTTTTTCCTGACCGTTATCAAATTGTCCAAGGAGACAGAAAAATGTCCAACCGTCAATCCGGTGTTGTTAAGTGGTTCAACGATGAGAAAGGCTACGGCTTCATCACCCCTCAGTCGGGCGATGACCTGTTCGTGCACTTCAAAGCCATCCAAGCTGACGGCTTCAAAACCCTGAAAGAAGGCCAGGCTGTTACTTTCGTCGCTACCCGCGGCCAGAAAGGCATGCAGGCTGAAGAAGTTCAGATCGCCTAAGTCGATCTAGCTTCCTAGCTTTCAAAAAACCCGCCTTCTGGCGGGTTTTTTTATGCCTGTCTGAAGGCCATGCATTGCAAGTGTGTGGAGCCGTGTGTCGCGAAAGAGCCGCAAAGCGGCCCCAGCAATCTATGCATGATGCGGAGATCCTGGGGCCGCTGCGCGGCCCTTTCGCGACGCCAGGCCGCTCCCACAGGGATCGCGCCAGCTTTTAGAAATTGAGCAAGACAGTTGCCCCCACAGGGAATGCGTCAGTCTTCGCTGATGGTAATGCTGGGCATTGCCGGCGCCGCAGCTTCCTGCAGCACGATCCGCGCGCCTACCTGGCGGGCCAGCTCCTGGTAAACCATGGCAATCTGGCTTTCCGGCTCGGCGATCGCCGTCGGCTTGCCGCTGTCGGCCTGCTCACGTATCAGCATCGACAACGGCAGCGACGCCAGCAGGTCGACGCCATACTGGCTGGCCAGCTTCTCGCCGCCACCTTCACCGAACAGGTGTTCGGCATGGCCGCAATTCGAGCAGATATGCACGGCCATGTTCTCGACCACGCCCAGCACCGGAATGTTGACCTTGCGGAACATTTCCACGCCCTTCTTGGCATCCAGCAGCGCCAGGTCCTGTGGCGTGGTGACGATCACCGAGCCGACCACCGGCACCTTTTGTGCCAGGGTCAGCTGGATGTCACCGGTACCCGGCGGCATATCGATCACCAGGTAATCCAGGTCATCCCAGGCGGTCTGGGTGACCAGTTGCAGCAGCGCGCCAGACACCATCGGGCCACGCCATACCATCGGCGTGTTGTCGTCGGTGAGGAAGGCCATGGACATGACTTCCACGCCGTGGGCCTTGATCGGCACGAACCACTTCTGCTCACGAATCTGTGGACGGGTACCCTCGGCGATGCCGAACATCACCCCCTGACTGGGGCCGTAGATATCGGCATCGAGAATACCTACCCGTGCGCCTTCGCGTGCGAGGGCCAAGGCCAGGTTGGCAGCGGTGGTCGACTTGCCCACACCACCCTTGCCCGAGGCCACGGCGATGATGTTCTTGACGTTGGCCATGGCTGGCACCTGGGCCTGGGCCTTGTGCGCAGCCACCACGCAATCAATCGAAACATGGGCGCCAGTGACCCCCTCGAGGCTGCCAATGGCGGTCTGCAGCACCTGGGCCCAGCCGTTCTTGAACAGCCCTGCGGCATAACCCAACTGCAACTGCACGCTGACCTGCCCGCCCTGGATATCGATGGCGCGCACGCAGCCGGCGCTGACCGGGTCCTGGTTCAGGTAGGGGTCGGTGTACTGGCGAAGCACGCCTTCAACGGCGGCACGGGTGACGGCACTCATGGAGACTCCCATTGGCAAACTGAATGTAAAACAGCCGCCTATCCTAACCCGTCAATCGTCAGCAGATGCGCTTGCGGGGTGAAATATCTTCGCCAGCCCTTTATAGTGGCCGATCACCCTCATTTTTACCCCGTAGCCAGATAAGTAGCCGAGCCACCATGTCCGAGCCACGCCAGATTCTCGTCACCAGCGCCCTGCCCTATGCCAATGGATCGATCCATCTCGGCCATATGCTGGAGTACATCCAGACGGACATGTGGGTGCGCTTCCAGAAGCTGCGCGGCAACCAGTGCATCTATGTCTGCGCCGACGACGCCCACGGTTCGGCCATCATGCTGCGCGCCGAAAAGGAAGGCATCACCCCGGAACAGCTGATCGCCAACGTCCAGGCCGAGCACAGCAGCGATTTCGCCGACTTCCTGGTGGACTTCGACAATTTCCACTCCACTCATAGCGAAGAGAACCGCGAGCTGTCGAGCCTGATCTACTCGCGCCTGCGTGAAGCCGGGCACATCGCCACCCGTTCGGTGACCCAGTACTTCGACCCGGAAAAAGGCATGTTCCTTGCCGACCGCTTCATCAAGGGCACCTGCCCGAAGTGCGCGGCCGAAGACCAGTACGGCGACAACTGCGAAAAATGCGGCGCCACCTATGCACCCACCGAGCTGAAGAACCCCAAATCAGCGATCTCCGGTGCCACCCCGGTACTGCGTGATTCCCAGCATTTCTTCTTCAAGCTGCCAGACTTCCAGGCCATGCTGCAGCAGTGGACCCGAAGCGGCACCCTGCAGGACGCGGTAGCCAACAAGCTGGCTGAATGGCTGGACTCCGGCCTGCAGGAGTGGGACATCTCCCGCGACGCGCCGTACTTCGGCTTCGAGATCCCGGGTGAGCCTGGCAAATACTTCTACGTATGGCTGGATGCGCCAATCGGCTACATGGCCAGCTTCAAGAACCTCTGCGCACGCCGCCCGGAGCTGGACTTCGACGCCTTCTGGAACGAAGGCTCCAAGGCCGAGCTGTACCACTTCATCGGCAAGGACATCGTCAACTTCCACGCCCTGTTCTGGCCTGCCATGCTCGAAGGCGCCGGCTTCCGCAAGCCGACCGCGGT
Organism: Pseudomonas sp. USTB-Z; assembly: GCF_019691255.1. Taxonomy (NCBI): domain Bacteria; kingdom Pseudomonadati; phylum Pseudomonadota; class Gammaproteobacteria; order Pseudomonadales; family Pseudomonadaceae; genus Pseudomonas; species Pseudomonas sp. USTB-Z. The sequence goes on along the minus strand of NZ_JAECZP010000030.1, from coordinate 6,422 downwards.
CAACGTGCACGGCTACCTGACGGTCAACGGCGCCAAGATGTCCAAGTCGCGCGGCACCTTCATCAAGGCCCGCACCTACCTGGACCACCTGCAGCCGGAATACCTGCGTTACTACTATGCGGCCAAGCTGGGCCGTGGCGTCGACGACCTGGACCTGAACCTGGAAGACTTCGTGCAGAAGGTCAACTCCGACCTGGTCGGTAAGGTCGTCAACATTGCCAGCCGCTGCGCCGGCTTCATCCACAAGGGCAACGAAGGCGTGATGGTCAGCGGTGATGCCGCGCCTGAGCTGACCGAAGCCTTCCTGGCTGCCGCCCCCTCCATCGCCGAAGCCTATGAAGCCCGTGATTTTGGCCGCGCCATGCGCGAAATCATGGCACTGGCCGACCGCGCCAACGCCTGGATCGCCGACAAGGCACCGTGGTCACTGGCCAAACAGGAAGGCAAGCAGGATGAAGTCCAGGCCATTTGCGCCCAAGGCATCAACCTGTTCCGCCAGCTGGTGATCTTCCTCAAACCGGTACTGCCGGTGCTGGCCGCTGACGCCGAGGCTTTCCTCAACGTGGCCCCGCTGACCTGGAACGACCACCTGACACGCCTGGAAAACCACGCGCTTAACCCGTTCAAGGCCCTGATGAGCCGTATCGAGCCGGCCAAGGTCGAAGCCATGGTCGCTGCCAGCAAGGAAGACCTGCTGGCAGCCGAAGCCAAGGCCCCGGCGGGCAATGGCGAGCTGGCCAAGGACCCGCTGTCGGCAGAGATCGAGTTCGATACCTTTGCTGCCGTCGACCTGCGTGTGGCGCTGATCGTCAAGGCTGAAGCCGTGGCGGGTGCCGACAAGTTGCTGCAACTGACCCTGGACATTGGTGACGAGCGCCGCAACGTGTTCTCCGGCATCAAGTCGGCCTACCCAGACCCGTCCAAGCTGGAAGGCCGCCTGACCATGATGGTAGCCAACCTCAAACCCCGGAAGATGCGCTTTGGCGTGTCCGAAGGCATGGTCATGGCTGCCGGCCCTGGCGGTGAAGAAATCTACCTGCTGAGCCCGGACAGCGGCGCCAAGCCAGGCCAGCGCATCAAGTAACCGCCCTGCGGGCCATTGTGGGAGCGGCCTGCCCGCCCCCACAATTACGCAGGCCCCTTCATGCCAAACCCGGACAATCGCCCCGATTCCCGGCTATCGTCATCTCATGAATGACTACATCCTGGTCCTGATCAGCGCCGCACTGATCAATCACCTGTGCCTGCTCCGACAGCCACTCTCCGGGCTGCAACTGCAGGTGCACGGCCTGGCCTGCGCCCTGTGCATCGCCCTGGGCGTAATCGGCGCGCAGCTGCTGGTGCACGCGGTACTTGCCCCGCTGCACATTCACGATCTTGCCCTGTTTCTGCTATTGCCCTGGCTGGCTTTGCTCGCCTGGGGCCTGCCCTGGCTTTTGGCCAAGTGGCGCCCGGCCTGGCCTGTAGTGGGGTTGCCAGCGTTGCTGTTGAGCAATGCAGCAGTACTTGGGCTGGCCCTGCAACAGACAAGCGACGACGGCACCTGGCCAACCATGCTGCTCCAAGGCTTGCTGACGGGGGGCGGCTTCTGGCTGGCGCTGATGGTGTTCGCCGACCTGCGCCAGCGCAGCGCCCACGCCGATATCCCCAACGCGCTGCGCGGCCTGCCCATCGAATTGATTGGTGCCGGGGTGATGGCCATGGCGCTTTCCGGTTTCAACGGAATGTTTGGCCAATGAGCAGTCCCGATCCCCGCCTACGCACCAGCATGGGCCTGGTCTTGCTCGCCTGCACGCCTGGACTGCTGGCGCTGTTGTGGCTGCATGGCTGGGGCATGATGCTGAACCTGTTGCTGTGCGCCAGTGCCGCGCTGCTGTGCGAGGCATTGCTGCTGGCACTGCGCAGCCAATCGCTGAGCCAGGCGCTAAACGACGGCAGCGCACTGGTGACCGCCGTACTGCTGGCGGCCGCCCTGCCCACCCTGGCGCCATGGTGGCTGCCGGTCATCGCGGCAAGTGTCGCGATCGGTATCGGCAAGCAGGCCTACGGCGGGGTCGGGCGAAATCTGTTCAATCCGGCCATGGTGGGTTATGCCTTCGTGCTGCTCAGCTTCCCGTTGCAGATGAACCATTGGCCTGGGCAGGCCCCTGGCCTGCTCGACAGCGTGCAGCAGGTGTTCGCTGGGGGCGAACAGATCGATGCCTGGGCCCGTCCGACATTGCTCGACGGCTTGCGCCACAACCGCAGCCTGACCATCGACGAGCTGTTCGCCAGCCATCCGGGCTTTGGCAACATTGGCGGGGCAGGCAGCGAATGGGTCAACCTGGCATTCCTGCTTGGCGGCCTGTTCTTGATGCAACGCAAGGTGATCAGTTGGCATGCGCCGGCAGGTTTGCTGGCAGGGCTAGTGGTATTTAGCCTGTTGGGCTGGAACGGTTCGGGGTCGGACTCCAATGGCTCGCCTTTGCTGCACCTGTTTTCCGGCTCGACCATGCTGGCAGCCTTCTTCATTGCGACCGAGCCAGTGTCCGGCCCCAGAGACGACTGGGCCAAGCTGTGCTTCGGCGTGGGGACAGGGGTGCTCATCTACCTGATTCGTACATGGGGCAGCTACCCGGATGGCACCGCGTTCGCCGTCCTGCTGATGAACCTTTTGGCACCGGCGCTCGAGCGCATGGCTGCGCAGCGTCAGCAGGCAGCCCGATGAAGCGCGGGGTTCGGGATGTAGGCCTGCTGCTGCTGACTGGAGTATTGGCAGTGTCTGCCACCCTGGCCTGGCGGCAGTGGACCAGTCCGGCCATCGCCGGCGCTGAAAAGCAGCTGCAAAGCCGCCAACGGCTGGCCGTGCTGCCCGACGGTAGCTATGACAACCAGCCCCTGGAAAGCCCGCTGCCAAGGCCCGCCGCACAGAGGCCCAACAGCCGTATCCTGGCGGCTTACCGTGCCACTTTGGCAGGTAAGCCAAGCGCCATTATCCTGATCACACAGACCCAGGGGTATGCCGGGCCGATCGTACTGAGCGTCGCCATCACCACGGACGGCCGGCTGATCGGCAGCCAGGTTGTCGAACAACAGGAAAGCCCCGGGCTGGGCGACCGCCTGGGGGATCCGCGATTGCACTGGCTGAGTCAGTTCAACAACCGCCATCAGGGTGATCACTGGGCGCTGAAGCGGGACCAGGGTGACTTTGACCAATTGGCCGGCGCAACCGTGACCTCGCGAGCGGTGATCGCCGCATTGCAGGATGCGCTGAGCTATTTCGACGAACAGCGTAGTGTATTGCTGGAGGGCGCCCCCCCATGAATAGGTTCTGCCTGCTGGCCTTGAGCCTGGCGCCACTGCTGGGTGCCACCCGGACGCTGGCTGAAGGCGCGGCCATCGGCCTGTGCGCAGTAGTGATGGGGGGCCTGCACCAACTGTTGCTGGCGCCACTGCGTAAACACATGGCCAGCTGGGCCTATGTACTGGCTAGCCTGCTGCTGCTGGCAGCCTTGGCCAGTTGCCTGCAGTTGGCCATGCGGGCCTGGCTGCTACCACTGGCCATTGCCCTGGGCCACTATCCCGCATTGTTGTGCCTGCAATGCCTGGCCAGTGACCACCTGTTGCCTGACCAACACCGCTGGCGCCTGCTCGCAACGCACCTCGGCGCTGTCTTTGCCAGTTGCCTGCTGCTGGGCGCCAGCCGCCAATGGCTGGCTGACCATGCCGAGCTGCACCTGGCCAGCCTCGCACCCGGTGCGCTACTGCTGCTGGGACTGCTGTTGGCCTTGTACAATCGCCTGCTTCCGGGCCCTGCCCACCCACATCGTCAAGGAAAGCCCTGATTTCATGAATGCCGCCAAACGCCTGGAGATTTTTCGCAGGCTGCACGAAGACAACCCCGACCCCAAGACCGAACTGGCCTACACGACCCCGTTTGAACTGCTGGTCGCCGTGACACTGTCCGCGCAATCCACCGACGTCGGCGTCAACAAGGCCACTGCCCGCCTGTTCCCCGTCGCCAACACCCCCGAGGCCATCTATGCCCTGGGCGTTGAAGGCCTCAGCGAATACATCAAGACCATCGGGCTTTACAACAGCAAGGCCAAGAATGTCATAGAAGCGTGCCGGCTGCTGATCGAGCGCCACGACAGCCAGGTACCGCAAACCCGCGAAGCGTTGGAGGCGCTACCCGGCGTCGGCCGCAAAACCGCCAATGTGGTGCTTAACACGGCGTTTCGCCAACCGGCCATGGCCGTGGATACTCATATTTTCCGGGTGAGTAACCGCACGGGCATCGCGCCAGGCAAAACGGTGCTGGAAGTGGAAAAGAAACTGGTCAAGTTTGTACCCAAGGACTACCTGCTCGGCGCCCACCACTGGCTGATCCTGCACGGGCGCTACGTATGCCAGGCGCGCAAGCCAAGGTGCGGCAGCTGCAGGATCGAAGATTTGTGCGAGTACAAGCACAAAACCTCCGACGATTGAGCCGATTGCCAAAAACCACTCACGTCGATTGAAAAAATCTTTTTTACCAGCGTCTGCTTTCTGGTTATAAGGACGGCCAATGGCCCCTTGGCTTGGAGCGACTCATGAGTACCGATAAAGACGACCTGTCGATCGATGATGATTTTGTTGCCGCAGACGATGACGCGGAGCCACAGGTTGAAATCGCAAAAACCAACCTGAGCAAACGCCGCACCATCGACAACATGCTGGAAGAACGGCGCCTGCAAAAGCAGTTGGCCGATTTCGATTACGACCTGTAGTGCGGGTCCCGTAGTCAAGGACCGATAGCCTTGGCAAAGCCTCCTGGCTGGAGGCTTCAAGGCTTGGCGATCAGTTCAGACCTTGCCGTTGCGCCAGCTCGATCAGGTCAACCAATGACCGTGCATTGAGCTTGAGCAGCAGCCGTGACTTGTAGGTACTGACCGTCTTGTTACTGAGGTACATGCTGTCGGCAATCTCCTTGTTCGAACGCCCTCGCGCCAGTTGTTGCAGCACCGTCATTTCTCGCGCAGACAGGCGATTCACCATGTCCGTCTCGCTTCCCGCCCCCCTGCCACGTGACGCATGCAAGGCCTGGTTGGGGAAGTAGCTGTAACCCGACAACACAGCCTTGATAGCGCTAAGCAGTTCGGTAAGCTCCTGCTGCTTGCACACGTAACCCGCCGCACCTGCCTGCATGCAGCGCATCGAAAAATTGCCGGGGGCCTGCGACGTCAGCACCAGTACCTTGCTACCCGGGCTGAATGTCGCCATGCGGGCGATCACCTCCAGGCCATCCAGCTTCGGGATACCGATATCCAGCACCACAATATCCGGCAGGTGTTGCCGTGTCAGCTGCAGCGCAGCTACCCCATTGTCAGTCTCCGCCACAACGTCATACCCATGCCGCTCCATCAGCATGCGTACGGCCAGGCGTATGACCGGATGATCATCCACGATAAGCACTTTATTCATGCGATATCCATACAGTGTTGTTGCTTTGGCACGCCACCATAACCGACAGGACGCTTGCTGGCGCGGCGATTTACCAGCGAAAGCGATGGACAGAAAAAGCCTACAGAACTTACAGAAACTTCCTACACATAATGACTATGGTTGTAACAAACAAATTACTTATTACCGAAAGAAACGGTACCACCCGCAGTCATAAACGTACCAGTTGAATACTGATCTTCAGCAGAGGAAAACTTCCGATTCAAACACGTTGAAAAAGCCATACAAGAGGGTTCTCTGACGATCATTCCTCCCCCGGGAAACAATCCAGCCTTTAGTTGAGTACAGCGGTAAGGTAAAGATGGACAAAACCGCTGGAGACGGCCCATATGACCCAAGCACAACCTGTCGCCCCGCTGACGATCATTGCCATCTTCGCGGGGATCATCGAAGCCTCCGCCCTTGCCACACTGCCATTTCTCGGCGAGTCCAGCCAAAAGCTCTACACCTGGTTCCTGGTAGGCTTTCCATTCTTTCTGACGGCACTGTTCTTTCTGACGCTCAACTTCAATTACAAGTCGTTCTACAACCCGCTACCCGACAGCACAGCACAGCCCAACACGCCAGCACTGAACAGTGTGGCCACACCCGCGATTTCCAATGACGCCCGTGAGGCGGTACAGGGCGAGCCTGTTACGTTCATGTTCTCCGGCCCCGACGCCTATCGCATGATGGAGCAGCAACTCTTGCACGCACTTGCCCAACCGCCCGAGCCAACGCGAGTCTGGCGCTTTTGCAATCTGGAGAGACGTCAATGTGCGCAGCTTTCGATCAGCGCACTTGAGGGCGATGATGTGAGCCATCGAAGTTGAACGACCCGCCTTTGCGCGGGATTGAGTAGGAGGCGGGTTCACACCCGCCGTCCTCTCACACCACCGTGCGTACGGTTCCGTACACGGCGGTTCAAGCTATGCGGCTAAGCCGGTTGATCGTATCCAGTA
>NZ_JAECZP010000029.1:0-72607 GCF_019691255.1 Pseudomonas sp. USTB-Z | reverse complement strand
GATACTGGATACGATCAACCGGCTTAGCCGCATAGCTTGAACCGCCGTGTACGGAACCGTACGCACGGTGGTGTGAGAGGACGGCGGGTGTGAACCCGCCTCCTACTCAATTGCGTGTTTTAGGCCAGCACATCCAGCGGTGATGCCCCCAGCAGGCGGGCGTCCGTCTCTTCCTCAAGCAATGTGCGCAGCAGCTCTACAGAGGCCTGCTGGCGCTGGGCATCGCGAAATACCAAGCCAACCTTCAATGGCACGCGCGGCTCGCTCAACGGCTTCCACAGCAGCCCCTGATCATCTTCGGCGGCCTCCTTGGCGCGCCCCGGCAGAATGGTAGCCAGCGCCGTGTGCGCGAGGCTATCGAGAATCCCTGCCATATTGTTCATCTCTGCCTGCACCTGCGGCCGTCGGCCTTGGCTGGCCAGCTGCGCCTGCCAGATCTGACGGATCTGGAACTCTTCGCCCAGCATCAGCATGGGCAATTCGGCGGCCTGACGGATGGACACCTTCTTGAAGTCCTTCAGCGGGTGGGTATCGGGTATGACCAGTTGCAGCTCATCTTCGTACAACAGCAGGCCATGCAGCCCTGGCTGGCGCGGCGGCAAGTAGCTGATGCCGATGTCCAGGTTGCCATTGAGCAGGCGCCGTTCGATCTCCAACCCTGACAACTCGTAAATCTGCACGACCAGGTGAGGTTGAGCCTTGCGCAGCCGTTCAAGCAGCTGCGGTATCAGGCTTGGCCGCACGGTCTGCAATACACCGATAGCCAAGGTGCGCAGCGACTGGCCCTTGAAGTTGCGCATAGCCTCGTGGGCACGCTGCAGGCCGTCGAGCAACGGCAGGGCATGGTTGTACAAGGTGTGGGCGGCCAGGGTCGGCAGCAAGCGTTTGTTGCTGCGCTCGAACAGGCTCAGGTCGAGGCTGTGCTCCAACTGGCGAATCTGCTGGGAAAGCGCCGGCTGTGACAGCGACAGGCGCTCGGCGGCACGCCCTACGTGGCCTTCTTCGTACACCGCGACGAAATAACGCAGTTGGCGGAAATCCATAAGCAACACTTATCGAAAATGCTGGAAAAACGAAATGGTCGAAAACCCTGCTGAAGCCTAGTCTATCGCCGTATTCCAAAGGGTTACAGCGATGATTCGGTCGATTGTTACCCCGGATGAAAAACACTTTTGATAGGAAAGGCAAAATATCGAGTGCCGGCACCAAGACCGCACCGTGGCTGCCCTTTACCGTGATTGGTTGGAGCCCTTGATGAACCTGTTCAACCTGCGCCGCTCGGCTCCTGCCGCCGCCGCCGAGCCCAAGCGTGCGCCGGTGATCGTGCCGCACGCGTCTGAGCTGTCGCCTGAGCGCCTGATGCCCGGCGCCGAACGTGCAGCGCAGGTATTCGTGCGTGGCCAGGGCTCATGGTTGTGGGACAACGAAGGGCATGCCTACCTGGACTTCACTCAGGGCGGTGCGGTCAACAGTTTGGGCCACAGCCCCAGCGTGCTGGTCAAAGCGTTGGGCAACCAGGCTCAGGCGTTGATCAACCCGGGCTCGGGCTTCCACAACCGTGGCCTGCTGGGGCTGGTCAACCGGCTGTGTCAGAGTACCGGCAGTGACCAGGCCTACCTGCTTAACAGCGGAGCCGAGGCCTGTGAAGGGGCGATCAAGCTGGCGCGTAAGTGGGGCCAACTGCACCGCAACGGCGCCTATCACATCATTACTGCCAGCCAAGCCTGCCATGGCCGTAGCCTCGGCGCGCTGTCCGCGTCCGACCCGTTGCCGTGCAATCGCTGCGAACCTGGCCTGCCGGGTTTCAGCAAGGTGCCGTTCAATGACCTCGCGGCGCTGCACGCTGAGGTGGATTCACGCACCGTGGCAATCATGCTCGAGCCGATACAGGGTGAGGCGGGCGTTATTCCCGCTACTCAGGAATACCTCAAGGGCGTGGAAACGCTCTGCCGCGAACTGGGCATCCTGCTGATCCTTGATGAGGTGCAGACCGGTATTGGTCGCTGTGGTGCGCTGCTGGCCGAGGAGCTCTATGGCGTGCGCGCCGACATCATCACCTTGGGCAAGGGCCTGGGGGGCGGCGTGCCGCTGGCCGCCTTGTTGGCAAGGGGCAAGGCATGCTGCGCCGAGCCTGGTGAGCTGGAAGGCAGCCATCACGGCAACGCGCTGATGTGCGCCGCCGGCCTGGCGGTGCTGGACAGCGTGCTGGAACCTGGCTTTTTAGCCCAGGTACAGGACAACGGTCGTCACCTGCGTGAAGGCCTGAGCCGCCTGACCGGGCGCTATGGTCAGGGTGAAGTGCGCGGTCACGGGCTGCTATGGGCCCTGCAACTGAAAGAAAACCTGGCCCGCGAACTGGTGGCTGCGGCCCTGCACGAAGGCCTGCTGCTCAACGCGCCGCAAGCGGATGTAGTGCGCTTTTCACCGGCGCTGACTGTGAGCAAAGGCAACATCGACGAAATGCTGCTGCGCCTGGCGCGCGCTTTCGCCCGCCTGCATGCCCAGCAGCAGGCCCGTCGCGAAGTGCCGGCGTAGCGGCCTGGCAAAGAATTCAACGAACCGTCTGGCGTTCCTGCGCATCGCCCCTGGCCTGTTTCATTCGGCCCGGGGCGTTTTTTTTTGCCTGTGGAACCTCTAAGGCGGGCAGCTAGTCTTTGATGTAACCCTTAAGGAGAGACTCGCATGGACTTTATCCGCATCATCATCGCCATCATTCTGCCGCCGCTGGGGGTGTTCCTGCAGGTCGGGTTTGGTGGGGCGTTCTGGCTTAATATCCTGCTGACCCTGCTGGGGTACATTCCGGGGATCGTGCATGCGGTGTATATCATCGCCAAGCGTTGATACAGGCAGAGATTGGCCCCTACAGGAGCAGCACAAGGTTGCTCCTGCTCGGGGCGTCTGGAACTATTGCGCCAACACCCGGCAATAAAATTTCCACTCTTCTTCCAAGGCATGCGCCAGGTTCTCCGCCTTGCGGAACCCGTGCCGCTCTCCCGCATAAAAGTGCCCTTCAGCGTCGATCCCGTTGGCCTGCAGCGCTGCCAGCATGGACCGCGTCTGTTCCGGCACCACCACTGCATCCAGCTCACCCTGGAAGAAAATCACCGGCACCTTGATGCGCTCTGCATGCAGCAGCGGCGTGCGCTGGCGATAGCGGTCAGCGTCCCGCTGCGGGTCGCCGATCAACCAGTCCAGATAATCACCCTCGAACTTGTGGGTGGCATGGCCGAGGGCTATCGGGTCGCTGACCCCGTACAGGCTGGCGCCGGCGCGAAACACGTCTTGGAACGCCAAAGCGCACAGGGTGGTGTAGCCCCCGGCGCTGCCGCCGCGGATGAACGCCTTGCGTTTGTCGACCACGCCCTGAGCTGCCAGGTATTCGACTACCGCGCAGGCATCGGCCACATCGCTCTCGCCCCAGCGCTGGTGCAGTGCCTGGCGGTATTCCCGACCATAGCCGGTGCTGCCCCGGTAGTTGAGGTCGGCCACGGCAAAGCCGCGCTGGGTCCAATACTGGATACGCGGGTCGAGCACGGGATAACAGGCTGAGGTTGGCCCGCCGTGGATGAACACCACCAGCGGTGCGGCGCCTTGCGGCTGCGCTGGCGGGTAGAAGAAACCATGGGCCTGCTCGCCGCCACTGTCGTAATGGATCGGCTGCGGCAGGCTGATTTGCCCTGCCGGCAGCATTTCGGCACCACCGGCCAGCACGCGTACTTCATGGTTGCTGCGGTCAATGGCAATGACTGCCGGGGGGCTGATGGGCGACGCGGCGATGGCATACAGGTGTTCGCTGTCCATGGCCAGGCTGCGAAAGCGTGTGTAGGCACTGGCGAAACGCTCCATACGGCCATCTTCACCACGCAGCCCCAATTGCCCGAAGCCGTCTTCGAACCAGCTGGCCAGGTAGCTTTGCGGGCCCAGTGCCAACCAGGTACAGGTGCCCAATTGCCAAGGCGCAGCAGCATGGTCTGCCGGTGCGGCAGGCAACGCCTGCCATTGGCCATCGACCTCACCCCAGGGTTGCCAGAAACCATTGCGGTCGGACAGGCAGTAGAGCCGACCTTCGGCATCGAAGCGTGGTTGTTGCAGCGATTCTTCTGCGGCGGCTACACATTGCGCCGGCCCCCAGTGGCCGCTGGCATCGCGCGCGCGATACATCAGCCGGGTGACGGTCCAGGGCTGCGCCGGGCGGTCCCATTCGATCCACGCCAGGCGCTGGCCATCGGCACTGACAGCAGGCGAGGCATAGAAGTCGGCGCCCTCGGCGAGCACCTCGCGGCTGCTGTCACCCAAAGCGATCAGGCGGTGCTCTACTTGCTCGGCATGGCGCTCTTCGACGGCCAGTACCTGGCCGTCGTGCCACTGCACATCGCCATAGCGGCAGCTGACATCGTGAGTCAGCGCACGCGGTAGCGAATCGTCCAGCGGCTGGGTGTAGACCTGCTGGTCCTTTTCGTTGACGAACACCAGCCCGTCGCCACCCAGGCAGAAGCTGCCGCCGCCATACTCATAAACCCGGCTGCGTACGCTGAAGCCGTCCGGGGTCAGGCAACGGGCCTGGTAGTGCAGCCAGTGCCAGATACGGCACGCTCCATCGGCCGGGCGGAATTCGTTCCAGAACAGCCCGTCGGCACTGACCTTGAGTTCAGCGAAGTCGGTGCCGGCGGCAACCGCCTGGGCCGCGCTGAACTCAGCCGCGGGCGATGACACGGGAGTTTCGATCATTGCGGAAGGTCATCTGTTCGATCGCGAGCTGGGCGGTTTCTGCCTCCTCGCGGGCCTTGAGGATGATGCCGTGCTCGGTCGATTTGGCGCACACCGGGTCTGCGTTGCTGGCATCGCCGGTCAGCATGAAGGCCTGGCAGCGACAGCCGCCGAAGTCCTTTTCTTTCTCGTCGCAGGAGCGGCAAGGTTCGCGCATCCACTCATAGCCACGGAAGCGGTTGAAACCGAACGACTCATACCAGATATGGTGCAAGTCGTGGTCGCGTACATTCGGAAACTGCACGGGCAGCTGGCGGGCGCCGTGGCAGGGCAAGGCGGTACCGTCCGGGGTGATGGTGAGGAACAGGTTGCCCCAACCGTTCATGCAGGCCTTGGGGCGCTCTTCGTAGTAGTCAGGGGTAACGAAAATCAGCTTGCACGGGTTGCCCTCGGCCTTGAGCTTGTCCCGGTATTCGTTGGTGATACGTTCTGCCCGCTCGAGCTGCGCGCGGGTTGGCAGCAGCCCAAGGCGGTTGAGGTGCGCCCAGCCATAGAACTGGCACGTGGCGAGTTCGACAAAGTCGGCCTCAAGGGCAATGCACAACTCGATGATGCGGTCGATCTTGTCGATGTTGTGCCGATGGGTGACGAAGTTGAGCACCATCGGGTAGCCATGGGCTTTTACCGCGCGGGCCATTTCCAGCTTCTGTGCAAAAGCCTTTTTCGAGCCGGCCAGCAGGTTGTTCACCTGCTCGTCGCTGGCCTGGAAGCTGATCTGGATATGGTCCAGGCCAGCCTTTTTGAAGTCGGCGATGCGCGCCTCGTTCAGCCCAATGCCCGAGGTGATCAGGTTGGTGTAGTAACCCAGGCGGCGGGCCTCTGCGATCAGCTGGGCAAGGTCCTGGCGTACCAGCGGTTCACCGCCGGAAAAGCCGATTTGTGCGGCACCCATTTCCCGCGCTTCAGCCATGACCTTGAACCACTGTTCGGTGCTCAGCTCCTGGCCCTGGGCGGCGAAGTCCAGCGGGTTGGAGCAATACGGGCACTGCAGCGGGCAGCGGTAGGTCAGCTCGGCCAGCAGCCACAGCGGCAGGCCGACCTCGGGCGTAGGTGGCAACTCAGGCGAGGACGATCCAGTGTTCGGCACGGGCCACCTCCATGAACTGCTCGATGTCATCGGCCACTTCCGGGACATCGGGGAATTGCTGTTCGAGTTCGCTGATGATGGCTGCCACGTCACGCTGGCCGTCGATCAGGCCACCGATCAGGCTCGCGCTGTCGTTGAGCTTGATCATGCCTTCGGGGTACAGCAACACATGGCCCTTTTGCGCCGGCTCGTACTGGAAGCGGTAGCCGGGGCGCCAGTTCGGCACTTGGTTACGGTCGAAACTCATAGGGTGATTCCCTTGTGCCACACCCGTTCCTGGGTGACGGAGTGATAGGGTGGGCGGTTCAGTTCGTAGGCCATGCTCATGGCATCGAGCATACTCCAGAGGATATCCAGCTTGAACTGCAGTATCTCCAGCATACGCTCCTGGCCCGCACGGGTGGTGTAGTGCTGCAGGGTAATCGCCAGGCCGTGTTCCACATCGCGTCGAGCCTGGCCCAGGCGGGTACGGAAATACTCATAGCCGGCGGGGTCGATCCACGGGTAGTGCTGCGGCCAGCTGTCCAGGCGTGACTGGTGGATTTGCGGGGCGAACAGCTCGGTCAGCGAACTGCTGGCGGCTTCCTGCCAGCTGGCGCGGCGGGCAAAGTTGACGTAGGCGTCCACGGCAAAGCGCACGCCAGGCAATACCAGTTCTTGCGAGCGCAATTGGTCCGGGTCCAGCCCGACAGCCTGGCCCAGGCGCAGCCAGGCTTCGATGCCGCCATCCTCGCCGGGAGCACCATCGTGGTCGAGCAGGCGCTGGATCCACTCGCGGCGCACTTCGCGGTCCGGGCAGTTGGCCAGGATCGCGGCATCTTTCATCGGGATGTTGACCTGGTAGTAGAAGCGGTTGGCTACCCAGCCCTGGATCTGCTCGCGGGTGGCGTGCCCCTGGTACATCGCCACGTGGTACGGGTGATGGATGTGGTAATAGGCGCCCTTGGCGCGCAGGGCCTGCTCGAATTCGGCAGGGGACATTGGCAGTGCGTCGCTCATTCGGCTGGCTCCTGTAGAACGATTATCTGGCCTGGCACATCCCTCTCCCTTGTGGGAGCGGGCGTGCCCGCGAACACCGGCGAAGCTGGTGCCATGGACCGTGTTGGCTTTTTCGCGGGCATGCCCGCTCCCACAGGGTCTGGTGTCGCCTCACAGACTGTTTTACAACGCGATGCTCATGCCATCGAAGGCAACTTCGACGCCTCGGCGCAGGACTTCGGCGCGCTCGGGTGAGTCTTCGTCGAGAATCGGGTTGGTGTTGTTGATGTGGATAAGTACCTTGCGCTGGCGCGGGAAGCCGTCGAGCACTTCCAGCATGCCGCCAGGGCCGTTCTGGGCCAGGTGACCCATCTCGCGGCCGGTGCGGGTGCCCACGCCACGGCGCTGCATTTCGTCGTCTTCCCACAGGGTGCCGTCGACCAGCAGGCAGTCGGCACCGTGCATCATCGCCAGCAGCTTTTCGTCTACCTGGCCCAGGCCCGGGGCGTAGAACAGCTTGCCGCCGGTGCGGGTGTCTTCGACCATCAAACCCAGGTTATCGCCCGGGTGCGGGTCGAAGCGGTGCGGGGAGTAGGGCGGCGCGGCGCTGCGCAGGGGGAAGGGGGTGAACTTGAGGTTGGGGCAGGCTTCGATCACGAAGCTGCCTTCCAGCTCGATACGGTTCCACTGCAAGCCACCGTTCCAGTGGCTGAGCATGTTGAACAGCGGGAAACCGGTGGTCAGGTCCTGGTGGACCATGTCCGTGCACCACACCTGATGCGGGCAGCCTTCGCGCAGGCTGAGCAGGCCGGTGGTGTGGTCGATCTGGCTGTCCAGCAGGACGATGGCGTTGATACCGGTGTCGCGCAGTGCCCGGGCCGGCTGCATCGGCGCAAAGGCCTGCAGTTGGGCGCGGATGTCGGGCGAGGCATTGCACAATATCCAGTGCACACCGTCGTCGGACAGGGCGATGGATGACTGGGTGCGCGCGGTGGCTTTCAGGGTGCCATCACGGTAGCCCTTGCAGTTGACGCAGTTGCAGTTCCACTGCGGGAACCCGCCACCGGCGGCGGAACCGAGAACCTGGATGTACATGGCCACTCTCTATGCAGAAACCGGATCTGAAAAACGAAAACGCCCCGGCAGGCCGAGGCGTGAAACCCTAAGCCCGGCTTAGCGGTTAGCGAAGTACATGGTGACTTCGAAGCCGATACGCAGGTCAGTGTATGCAGGTTTGGTCCACATGGAATTACTCCTTCCGAATGAGGGTTGGGTTGTTCAGCTACTACTTGGGTACCGCCATGCGTTGGCAGTTCCGTGAAAACGGGATTGCGCTATCTTACAAGAAAAATTTGAACCGGAAGGTTAATTATTCGAGAAGCGCCGTTGCAGTTCGCGTAATAATCAGCGATTTTCACCCTGCCAGGAAGTGTCTGGCGCGGCAGCGTTGGCCAAACATAGCCAAGCGGAACCTGAGTCGAGCAGGTCGCTCAGCAGGTGGTCCAGATCCGTCTGCCGCGTAGTCAGGATAGACCTGCGCAGTACATCCAGCCTATCGGCTTGTGTGCCCAAGTGTGTCTGCCACGCCCATTCGGCGACATCGGCATTGGCCATGGCGGGTTCGTCGAATTGCCCGGCCAACGCCTGGCGAGCGGCCGGGTCAAGGGTGACGCCATGGCGCAGCAGGCTGAGCAAGTGGTCGAGCACCTGTGCCTGACCGGTGTTGGGGGACTGCACACCGAACAGCAGCCCACCGACCCCCTCGACCTGACGAAAGGCGCTGAACACCGCGTAGCCGAGTTGCAAGTCTACCCGCAGGCGCTGGTAAACCGGCCCTTGCAGCAATTGGGCTAACAGGCGGCCTGCGGCCTCTTTTGCCGCCGGCAACGGGCAGAACAGCAGCAGGGCATGTTCGCTGCCTTGCACGTGGGCATGCTGCCAGCGGTGGTTGGCCCATGATGGCAGGGGCCCCGGCCGCGAGCCTTGCCCAGGGCACTGCAACAGCGCGGCGCCCAAGGCGTTTAGCGCGGTATCCTCGAAACCTGCAGCCATGCCATGCCACTCGGTGTGCAGCCACAGGCTGTCGAGCTGCTGCTGGGTCAGCGTGCAGGCAGGCACCGCTGCGGGCAGGCTACCCCGTACCGCGTCTGGCAGTTGCTTGAGCAGGGCCCTGATGGGGATCAGGGCCGGGGGCTGCGCCGTGTCGGGCAGCCAGCAACTGGCAGGTGGCTTGAGCATCAAGGCCAAGGCTTGTTCCACTGCCCGCAGCACTGCTGCTGGCAGGCCGGCGCAGCGCAACTGCCAGTATTCTCCGGCGCTGCTGTACTGCAGTTGCACGGAGGCGCGGTCACAGCGTTCCTGCAGTGGTGCCAGTGCCAGTTCCAGCACACGCTGTAGCTGCTGGCGCAAAGGCGAAGGTACATGCCAGCGCAGGTACAGCGCAGCGTATTGGCGCGCCGGCGGGAGCTGGTCACTGATCTTCAGCGCTGCCGGCAGCGGCTGCGCCTTGGCATGGGGCAGGTCAGCCTTCAGCAATGGATCGACTGGCAAAAGCTGCCAATCGCCATGGTCGCCACCTGGCAGGCTTTCCAGCAGGGCGCCAAGCGCCTGCAACCCTTGGGCATCCAGCTTGGCGAACGGCTGGCCTGTGCTGTCCCGGCGTGCCAGCTCGAGCGCGCTGGCACTGTGCGCACGGCTGTGCTGCAACAGGCCGAATTGGTGGTTCAACTGTTCGCGGTCGGCCTGGCGGATGAACCTGAACCAACCTTGCAGCAGGGCGCTGGCTTCGTCCGGGCAAGCGTCGGCACTGAGCTTCAGGTCAAGGTGCCACAGCAGCTGACCGGCGAACGCATACAACCTTTCGGCCGTGAAACGTTGTAGCCAGCCACGCTCGCGAAGCGCGCCCAGCCAGCTACCTGGGCGGCTGTCCTCCAGGTAAGCGATCAGCAGTTCCAGGGCGTGCTCGGCACCGCTGGGGAGGCCTTGGTGAGTGAAGGTCAAAGCGCTAGCCATTGCTGGCAGTGGCGGCGGCGGCATTTGCGGCACGCGCTCACCTGCGGCGAACAGTTCGGCATGCTGCCGGGCAAGGCGTTCAAGTTCATCCAGCGGCTGCGGCCCGCAAAGGCTCAGGCAGATCTGGCCGCCTTGGTAGAAGCGCTGATGAAAGCCCGCAAGCGCTTGCTGGAAGGCCGCATCGTGCAAGGCCAGGGTGTATCGATTGCCAGCATGAAAAGCGCCCAGTGGATGCTTGGCTGACACTGACTGCAGCAAGGCGAACTGCTGTTGTGCCGATGGATTGCGCGACCAGGCGATGAATTCGGCATGGATCACTTCGCGTTCACGGCGTTGGCGTTCGATGCCCAGATCCGGTTCTGCCAGCATTTGGCACAGGCGCTCGAGACCGCCACCGAGCGTGTTGGGGGGCACCTCGAAGAAAAAGTCGGTGGCGCGTTCCCGGGTGCTGGCGTTGACCTGGCCGCCCAGGGCTTGCACGTAGCGCATCAGGCCGTCTTCCAGCGGGAAGCGCGGAGTACCGAGGAAGAACAGGTGTTCGAGGAAGTGCGCCAGACCGGGCCATTTGGCAGGCGCATCGTGGCTGCCCGCGTGCACCCGCAGTGCGGCGGCCGAGCGCTTGAGGCGCGGGGCGTGGCGCAGGGTCAGTTGCAAGCCGTTGGCGAGGGTAAGGTGGCGGATGGCGTCAGGCATGGGAGCTCCGGTGGCTGCTTTCCATGCTAACCGATTTGTTCGCAGGCCCGGCCTTTTCGCGGTTAGGGCGCCGGTATGAAAGGCAGCGCAGATCCCGTGGGAGCGGGCGTGCCCGCGAATGGGCCGCATAGCGGCCCCTGTCAGCCTTTACGCAGGTGCAGCTCCTGGCGCAAATCGGTCAGGTAGGGAAACGCCGTGCGTCCCTGCACCACCCGCTCATGTTCCAGCTCTGCCAACAACTGGCACTCATCCCGCCCGGCCATGGCCAGCAAGCTGCCATCCGGGCCGATGATGCTGCTCTGCCCGCAATACTGGATCTCGTCTTCCGCGCCGCAGTAGTTGGCATATACCAGGTAGCACTGGTTTTCCTGCGCCCGTGCCCTCACGGTCACCTGACAGGTAAAGTCGTACGGCGTCATGTTCGCCGTCGGCACCAGGATCAGCTCGGCGCCGTCCAGCGCCAGGCGTCGGGCGTTCTCCGGGAACTCGATGTCGTAGCAGATCAGCAGGCCAACCTTCCAGCCTTCCAGTTCCACCACCGGGAAGTGGTCGGCACCTGGGCTGAACATCGAGCGGTCCAGTTCACCGAACAGGTGCGTCTTGCGGTAATTGCTCAGGCTGCGACCATGCGCATCGATCAACTGCACGCTGTTGTAGATCGCCCCGTCGTCGCCGCGCTCCGGGTAGCCATAGACAATGGCGATGCGGTGCGCCTGGGCGATCTCTACCACGGTCATGGCTGCCGGGCCATCGGCGGCCTCGGCCAGGCGCTCGACCTGGGCCAGGCCGATGTTGTAGCCGGTCAGGAACATCTCCGGGCACACCAGCAACTGTGCGCCGCGTTCGGCTGCCAACTGCGCCTGGTGGCGCAGCCGTTGCAGGTTGCCGGGCACATCCAGTGGCTTGGGTGCGCCCTGGTACAGAGCGATGCGCATGGTGCCTCCTTGTCTCAATCCGCCAGGGCGATCGGGCCGATTTCGTTGAACACATCGCCCGGGCCCGGGTTGTCGGGGTGGGTGTGGCCACCAAAGTGGTTCATGATACCCCACACTGCATTCAGCGACGTCTGCACCGCGCCTTCAACCCAGGCGGGGGTCCATGACACGTCGTCACCGGCAATGAAGATACCGCGCTGCTCCGCCGGCATGTCCTGCTGCATGAAGTGCGCGTACATGCGCTGGTTGTAGCGGTAATGGCCCGGAAGCGCGCCTTTGAAGGCGCCGAGGAAGTACGGGTCAGCCTCCCAGGAAACCGTGATCGGGTCGCCGATGATGTGGCCGGCGATATCGGTCTTCGGGTAAATCTTCTTCAGCGCATCCAGGGCCAGTTGTACGCGCTTCTCCACCGGGTGCGGCAGCATCTTCAGCGCGTCGCTCATCCACGAGTATGACAGGCAGATCACCCCGGGCTTGTCGTTGCCGTTGTCGAACAGGTAAGTGCCGCGGGTGAGGCGATCGGTGAGGGTCATGCTCAGCAGGTCACGGCCGGTTTCCGGGTCCTTGTCCTTCCAGAACGGGCGGTCGACCATGACGAAGGTTTTCGCCGATTGCATGTAGCGGGTACGGTCCAGGGCCATCCACATCTTTTGCGAGAACAGCGATTCTTCGCAGTCGATCTGGGTGGTCAGCAACCAGGTCTGGCAGGTGGCGAGTACTGCGCTGTAGTGGCGGGTATCGCCCCAGTTGTCGGTGACCGCCAGGCGGCCATCAGCGGCGCGGGCAATGCGCTTGACCCCGGTACGCGGTGCGCCGCCATGCAGCGTGCTCAGGCTGGTGCCCTCTGGCCAATGCACGCAGTGTTCCGGTACGTGGCGCCAGATGCCTTGTGGCACTTGTTCCACGCCCCCGACCACCAGGTGCTGGTGGTCGTCGCAGTTGGTCATCACCACGCGGAAGATTTCCAGCATCGAGTTGGGGAAGTCCGAGTCCCAACCGCCGGTGCCGAAACCGACCTGGCCGAACACTTCGCGGTGCTGGAAGCTCAGCTTGGCAAAAGAGCGCGAGGTGGCGACGAAGTCATAGAAGGTGCGGTCGTCCCACAGCGGCACCAGCTTGTTCCAAAGTTCCTTCAGGCGCGGTACATCACGGTCGCGGATGGCCTGCTGGATATCGGCGAACTGCGCACCGCTCTCCAGCGCATCGGCCCAGGCGTCGGCTACCTCATGAAACAGTTGTGGCAGGTCGGTGGGCTTCTCGGCGTAGTAGGTCTGGCCTTCCAGGTCGATCACCGTGCTGCCCGAAGCCGGGGTCAGCGGGTTGGGGAAGGGCTTGGTTTCCAGGCCCAGCTTGTCGACGTAGTGGTAGAAGGCGGTGGACGACACCGGGAAGCGCATGCCACCCAGCTCGGCAACGATCCCGTCAGTGCCATTGAAGGCTTGCGAGCGCAGCCGGCCGCCCAGCTTGGACGCCTCGTACACCACCGGCTTGAGGCCCAGCTTCATCAGCTCGTAGGCCGCTACCAGGCCGGCGATACCGGCACCGACAATGGCCACCTCTTCCCCATGGCGCTCAGCCGGAATGCTGCCCAGGCCTGCCGGGTGTTCCAGCCAGTCGTCGAAAGCAAAAGGGAAGTCCGGGCCGAAAATGGTGATCGGCTTCTTGCCGTCGGCGGGGTGGCGGTTCTTCTTTTTCATGAAATGACCTTGCCAGAGAGGCTGCGCGAGGAGCGGAGCCTGAGTATAGGAGATGCCCGGCTGTCATTTTAGGGAGTGAGGTGTTCGTTATTAAGGTGCAGAGTGTTGTCTGAATGTAGTTAGTTTCGTCGTAATGATTAAGCTTATGTTCATTAAGACGAGGCAGGCGGTCGAGGTAGTTCAAAAAACACCTTGGCCCTTTGTAGGAGCGGGTTCACCCGCGAATGCGTCGGTAGATTCTCTGCCCTATTCGCGGGTAAACCCGCTCCTACAACCGGCTCCTGCCGCGAGATCTAGAACTGACCCACGCCCGCTAACCCCACCCGAGCGCCAGTCCGTTCAAAGCGGCTGTCCACGGTCCACCTTGCTGCTGAGAATGATCGACGTGGTGGTTTTCTCCACCCCGTCGACACTGCCAATCTGGTCGAGCAACTGATCCAGCTGCTCGGGCGAGTCCGTACGCAGCCAGGCCACATAGTCGAATTCGCCGCTTACCGCACACAGCTGCTGCACCTGGCCCATGGCACTCAGGCGCCGCACCACGTCCTTGCCGGAGCGTGGCTGCACCTTGATCCCGACATACGCCTGCAACCCGCCGCCTATCACACTCTGGCCCAGGCGTACGCCATAGCCGGAGATAACCTTGTTTTTCTCCAGCCGCTCCAGGCGCGAATTGACGGTCGTGCGGGCGATGCCCAACTGGCGGGCGAGGGTGGCGACGCTTTCGCGGGCGTTGATCTGCAGCAGGGCGATCAGCTGGCGATCGATTTCATCCAGCGTAATGGAGCGGGAGTCCGACATGGCGAGTCTCTACGGTTGGCCCGCTAGCCTAGCCAGCCTGTGCCAATCAGGGCAAGGCCAGGTACAGTCGATCACCGTTGACGGCCTCGGCTTGGCACTTTGGGTTAGAACGGCCGCGCATGTCCGAAGGCTGCGTCTTCGACACTAATTCGGCATGATGAAGTGCTAGTTCAACGGGAACCTCAGCGTGAACCTCGACCACCTGCTCGAATGCTGGCGACTGGAAGTCTCCAACAAGAAAAGGCCCGGACGCCCTATCAGCCTGCTGTTCAACGTGCTGCGCCGCGCACGCAAGGACAACAAACTGCGTTTCCTCTTCGCCTATCGCCTGGCCCAGTACCTCGACGCCCGCGGCGGCCTTGCCCGGCGTCACGCCCGGCGCATGCAACAGCGGCTCAACCTCAAGTATGGGGTGGACATCGACATCGGCGCCCAGATTGCCCCCGGCCTGCGCATCGCGCACCTGCCGGGGGTGGTGATTACCCGGTATGTGAGCATCGGGCGCAACTTCTTCATCCGGCAGAACTGCTCGATCGGCATCAAGACCCTGGGGTTGCAGGAGTACGCACTGCGCATTGGTGACAACGTGAGCATGGGCGCCAACAGTTGCATCGTTGCTGATCGCATCGACATTGGCGATGACGTGGTGATTGGCGCGATGTCGTTGGTTACGCGGGATATTCCGCCTGGCATGACCTTCTACAACCCACGGCAGGTCGAGATGCGTCCGGGAGGGGATTAACCAACAGCGGTACATTTGCGGACGTTGGCAGAGGGGGCGGTGGAGCAGGCTGGGAGGGTTCTTATGGGGTTGCCCAGGGTTGATGGCCTCGCCCGATGGACTGGATCGTGCAGTGGTGCGGCCTTCTTCGTTTATCCCCAGGCGCCGCGCCAGTGATGAGCACGCCGAACGAATACGCAAAAGGCTTGAGGCAGTTGGCTCTGTAGCCAGCTTCTTGGCGTCCGTTGTCACGGGGCAGGCCCAGGTCATTCATAGGCTTGCTCATTTGTGAGCCGATTAGCGAGCATATTCGGCTCATTTTGTGAGCTGATAATGGCGGCTATTCGGCTCATTGTCTGATCCTCAAGCTAGGGTGTTTGGCTTGAAGTATCGATAGGGCACCTTTCCGCGATTATCGGCGTGCTGGTTAGTCGGCTTCCTGGTGGGGCTGATTTCGCTGAGATGGTGTTTCAGCGCCACTTCCAAGGTCATGCGCTCGGCGCCGCTGCGCTGGATGTACACGCCCCGAACATTTATTTCTTGCGGGCATGAAAAAGCCGCGCAGTGCGCGGCTTCTAAGCTGGTGGGCCCACACGGACTCGAACCGTGGACCAAAGGATTATGAGTCCTCTGCTCTAACCAACTGAGCTATAGGCCCTCAGTAAGTGGGCGGATTATAACGAGGGTTTCGCACCTGTGCCATCTGAAAGATCCGATAGTGCTATGCGAAGAAACGCGGCCGCGAATTCCTCTGGCGGTAGCGGGAGGCTGACGATGTAGCCCTGGATCTGCTCGCAGCCCTCGGCCGCCAGAAAACGTTGCTGGGCCTGGTTCTCCACGCCTTCGGCAATGATGGTCAACTGCATGCTGCGGCCCAGGGCAATGATCGCCCGGGCAATGGCGGCGTCGTGTGGATCGTCGGGCAGGCCGCGGATGAACGACTTGTCGATCTTGAGGATGTCCAGCGGCAGGCGCTTCAGGTAGCTCAGCGACGAATAGCCGGTGCCAAAGTCGTCGATGGCTAGCTGTACACCCAGTTTCTTCAGTTGGTACAGCACGGCCAAGGCCTCCTCTGCCTGGCTCATGATGAAGTTCTCGGTGATTTCCAGCTGCAGGTCACCGGCCCTCAGCTGGTAGTGCTTGAGCAATTGTTCGATGCGCCGTGCCAGGTGTGGGTGGCGCAGCTGGGCGCCGGCAAGGTTGATCGACAGCGGGCCGAAGGGTTCGTAGTGCTGCTTCCAGGCCTGCATCTGCCGGCAGGCTTGCTCCAGTACCCAGTCGCCGAGCTGCAGGATAGTGCCGTTCTCTTCCGCCAAGTGGATGAAGTGTTCCGGCGGTACCTCACCAAAGGTCGGGTGGCTCCAGCGGATCAGCGCTTCGGCACCCACCAGGCTCTGGGTCTTCAGGCTGAGCTTGGGCTGGAAGCACAGGCTCATTTCGTTGCGTTCGACGGCCCGGCGCAGCTCATGCTCCAGGGCGATGCGCTCGCTGGCCTGGGCGGTGAGGTCGCGGGTGTAGGCTTCGACGCGGTTACGGCCTTTGGCCTTGGAGCGGTACATGGCGGCGTCGGCGTTGCGGATCAGTGTGGAGACGTCGGTGCCATCCTGTGGGTAGAGGCTGATGCCGATGCTGGCGCTGGTGAAAAACTCATGCTCGCCGGCCTGGAACGGTGCGTTGAAGCAGGCCAGTAGTTTGTTGGCGATAGTGCTGGCGTCACTGGGCTTGTGCAAGCCGGGCAGCAGAATGATGAATTCGTCGCCACCCAGGCGGGCTACGGTGTCAACGTCGCGTACCTGCTCTTTCAGGCGCTGGGCGATGCCCTTGAGCAGCAGGTCGCCGACCGGGTGGCCAAGGCTGTCGTTGATGTGCTTGAAGCGGTCGAGGTCCAGGAACAGCACTGCGCCCTGGCGGTTGGACACCTGCGCGCAGGTGAGTACGCCCTGCAGCCGGTTTTCGAACAAGGTGCGATTGGGCAAGCCGGTCAGCGGGTCGTGGTGGGCCTGATAGTCGAGTTTGGCCTGGGCGTGCTTGATGCTGGAGATGTCTGCAAAAACCGCCACGAAGTGCGTGATCTCGCGGTCGCTGTTGCGCACGGCGCTGATGGTCAGCCAGCTTGGGTAAAGTTCGCCGTTCTTGCGCTTGTTGTAGATTTCGCCCTGCCAGTGGCCCTCGGCGGTAAGCTGGTGCCACATGGCCAGATAGAAAGCGCTGTCGTGCTGGCCAGAGGCGAGCAGGCGCGGGGTCTGGCCGAGGGCCTCGATCTCGCTGTAGCCGGTGATTTCGCTGAAGGCGCGGTTGACGGCACTGATGCGCTGGTCAATGTCGGTAATCAGCACCCCTTCGGCAGTGTTCTCGAACACAGTGGCGGCCAGCTGCAGTTTTTCTTGCATCAGGTGACGCTCGGTGATGTCGCGAGCGATGGTCAGCATGCAGTCGACGCCGGTAATCGGCAGGGGCCGGGCGGACAGCTCGCACAGTCGGATCTGCCCGTCGCTGCGGCGGATATGGCAGGTGAAGTCGCGCACGAAGCCGTCACGGTTGAGCTGGTCGACCAGGCGTTTGCGCTCGTTGAGGTCGACCCAGATACCCAGGTCCAGCGAGGTCTGGTCGATGGTTGGGTTGAGGTCGTAGCCGGTGAGGCGGCAGAAGCCTTCGTTCACCTCCAGCAGCAAACCGTCGCTCTGGCGCGACAGCAGCAGGCCGTCGGGCGAAGCGTGGAAGGCCTTTGCGAACTTTTCTTCAGAAGTTTGAAGCTGCTGCTGGGTCTCCTTGAGCTGGCTGATGTCGCGTACCGCCACTACCAGCGCGGGTGTGCCGTCCAGTTCGAAGGTTTCAGCCGAAGTCAGGCCGGTGAACAGTTGGCCGTTGCTGCGGCGGAAGCTCATTTCCAGGTTACGGATACCCCCTTGGTGCAACCTTTGAAGCAGGAGCGGGCCACTGCCCTCTACGCCCCACAGGTCAAGGTCGGTGGCAGTGCGGCCTATGACCTGGTCTGGGGGCAGTCCGATCTGCTCTTCGAAAGCCTCGTTCACCTCCAGCAGGCAGCCATCGCTGTGGCGAGCGATCAGCAAGATATCGGGGCACTGCTGGAATACCGAGGCGAACTTCTGTTCGGACAGACGCAGGGCATCCTCCGTGCGCTTGGTTTCGCTGATGTCGATCATCAGCCCGCGCATCACTGGCTGGTGGCCGTGCTCGATCATACTGACGATGTTGCGTATCCAGAGGGGCTGACCGTCAGCCCGGATCACCCGGTAGTCCAGGCTGTGGTCGCGCCCCGCTGCGGTCTCGCTGTCGCAGTAGGCCTGGGCCCAGAGCGCGTCCTCCGGGTGCAGGATACTGCGCCAGAAACCGGGCCTGAGCCAGTCACTCAATGGGTAGCCGAGCAGATCTTCGGCATGGGGTGAAACGTAGCTGTAGGTGAAGTCGTTGGCATCGGCTTCCCAGGCGATGGCTGACAGGCTCTCGACCAGGCCGCGGTAGTGGTACTCGCTGCTGCGCAGTTCTTGCTCAAGGGCGATGCGCCGGGAAATTTCCGAGCTGAGCCGGCGGTTGATGCGAATGACCACTGCCAGCACAGCCATCAGCAATAGCACCGTTGGCAGGCCATACACCAGCAGGTCGGACCAGAACATCCGCTGGTCGACCACATTGCCCACCCAGTGCTGCTGGATCTGGCTGATTTCGCTGCTGCTCATGTCGGCCATCACTTTGTCGAGAATGCCGACCAGCACGCTCTTGTCGCGGGGAACGGCCATCGCCAACTGGTAGCGGTAGGGCGTTTCGCCGCTGACGTAGAGGCCGTCGAGCTTGAGTTGGCGCAGGCTCCAGATACTGGAAGCGAGGTCGCCGACCACGGCATCCACTTGGTCGGTGGCCAGGGCTTGCAGCGTGGAGCTGACGTTTGGCAGGGCAACCAGGTTGAGGTCCGGGTGGTGGGTACGCAGCAACTCGTGCGGGGCGTAGTTCTCGACCACGGCAACTTTCAGGCCGTACAGGTCAGCCAGCTTGCGCGGTTGTGCGCCGCCTTTGTGCGCGAGGATGACAATGGGGAAGTCGAGGTACGGGCGAGTGAAAGCCAGGAAGCCTTGGCGTTCGGGGGTGGACATGATGCCGGGCAGCAGGTCGATACGGCTTTCCCGCGCCTGCGCCAGCACCTCGGTCCAGCTGCTGGGTTCGACCGGTTTGAACGTTACGCCCAGGCGCTGCTGGATCATGGCGATGTAGTCGGCGGCCAATCCCTGGTACCGGCCCTCCTGGTCGCGAAACTCGAACGGTGGCCAAGAGGCGTCTACACCCAGTTTCAGCTGCGGGTGGGCAGCCAGCCAGGCGTTCTCCTCATCTGTCAGGGTCAGGGCGCCGGCCGTTGTGTTCCACAAAATCAGGATCAGCAACAGAATGGCCGGCTTCAAGGACATGGCAGCCTCGCACTCAGGTGGTCTGCAGTCGAGTGTAGACGGGCATTGCTGCAGGTGTGCAACGGAAGGCGGGCTTTATGTCTCGGGCCACTAAAGAAAAACCCCGGCCTGGGCCGGGGTTTTGTCATCACTCGTCGAGGAAGGAGCGCAGGTGCTCGCTGCGAGTCGGGTGGCGTAGCTTGCGCAACGCCTTCGCTTCGATCTGACGGATCCGCTCACGCGTTACGTCAAACTGCTTGCCCACCTCTTCGAGGGTGTGGTCGGTGTTCATGTCGATACCGAAACGCATGCGCAGCACCTTGGCTTCACGTGCGGTCAGGCCCGAGAGCACGTCACGGGTGGCTTCCTTGAGGCTTTCGACCGTGGCTACGTCGATCGGGGACTGCATGGTCGAGTCCTCGATGAAGTCGCCCAGGTGCGAATCTTCGTCGTCACCGATCGGGGTTTCCATGGAGATCGGCTCTTTGGCGATCTTCAGTACCTTGCGGATTTTGTCCTCAGGCATTTCCATGCGCTCGCCCAGCTCTTCCGGAGTCGGTTCGCGACCCATTTCCTGCAGCATCTGGCGGGAAATACGGTTGAGCTTGTTGATCGTCTCGATCATGTGCACCGGAATCCGGATGGTGCGTGCCTGGTCGGCGATCGAACGGGTGATCGCCTGACGGATCCACCAGGTGGCATAGGTCGAGAACTTGTAGCCGCGACGGTATTCGAACTTGTCCACCGCTTTCATCAGGCCGATGTTGCCTTCCTGGATCAGGTCGAGGAACTGCAGGCCACGGTTGGTGTACTTCTTGGCGATGGAAATCACCAGACGCAGGTTCGCCTCGACCATTTCTTTCTTGGCGCGGCGGGCCTTGGCTTCACCGATCGACATGCGACGGTTGATTTCCTTGATCTCGGCAACGGTCAGGCCGGTTTCGATCTCAAGGTCGATCAGCTTCTGTTGGCAAGCGACGATGGCAGCGTTCTTTTCACCCAGGGCGGCAGCCCACTTGGTGTTGCGCTTGGCCAGGTCACCGCTCCAGGTCTGGTCGGTTTCGTTGCTTGGGAACATGCGCAGGAAGTCGGCTCGCGGCATGCGGGCGTCACGTACGCAGAGCTGCATGATGGCGCGTTCTTGCTGCCGCAGACGGTTCAGGGCATCACGTACACGCTCGACCAGTACCTCGAACTGCTTCGGTACCAGCTTGATCGGCATGAACAGGTCAGCCAGGGCCTGCAGGGCCTCGATGCTTTCCTTGTGGTTACGACCATTTTTCTTCAGGACCTTGGAGGTCGCCTGAAGCTGATCGGATACCGCACCGAAGCGTTGGGCTGCGACTACCGGGTCCGGGCCGCTCTCGGCCTCTTCCTCGTCGTCACCGCTTTCGGATTCTTCTTCGTCGTCGTCGGACTCTTCCTTCGCCGCAGCGGCCTTGGCGCCTGGGATCGGCACTTCTTCGGTTGGCGCGGCAATGTTGTCGTCAGGGTCGATGTAACCGCTGAGAACGTCCGACAGGCGGCCACCCTCGGTGGTGACGCGATCATATTCGCCGAGAATGTAGTCGACAGTGCCCGGGAAGTGGGCGATAGCGCCCATGACTTCACGAATGCCTTCCTCGATACGCTTGGCGATTTCGATCTCGCCTTCGCGGGTCAGCAGCTCGACAGTACCCATTTCGCGCATATACATGCGCACCGGGTCGGTCGTGCGGCCGATATCGGTTTCAACTGCCGCCAATGCAGCAGCGGCTTCTTCGGCCGCGGCTTCATCGGTGTCGGCTTCCGCCAACAGAAGGGCATCCGCATCCGGAGCACTCTCGAATACGTTGATCCCCATGTCGTTGATCATGCGGATGATGTCTTCCACCTGTTCCGGATCTGAAATATCCTCAGGCAGGTGGTCGTTGACCTCCGCGTAAGTCAGGTAGCCCTGCTCACGACCGCGGGTGATCAACTCTTTGATACGAGACTGCTGTTGCGCTTTTCCGGACATAACACCCTATCCACTGAAGGTCTTGGCGGGCAAAAAACAAGCCGAGGATTATACCCGAGCATGGGCCTCACGCGCCAGATGAGGTCGGCGTTTGTGCGGGAACATTTCGGCTCAGCAGGGCGAGGAGCTGGGTTTTTTCCTCGCTGGTCAATTCGCTTTGACGTGATTTCCTGAGCAGTTGTTCCAGGCTGCGCTCGCGTTGGCGGGCGGACAAGCTAGTTATAGTGTCGAAAAACTGTTGTTCAAGGTTGTCGGCCACGATAAGCCATTCCTTTTCCGCCAGGGCTCGCAGCAGGCGGCCCTGTTCGGTGCCATGCCAACGTGCGATCAACTGCATTGAGCTTAGCCCAGGATTTTTCTGCGCGGCTTCGATCAGCGCCACCAGCAGCTGGCTGTACAGGTGTTCTTCGTCGGCGAAGTGGCTGGCATCCTCCACCTTGCCTGCCAGCAGTGGGTGGTGCAGCAGGGTGCGCAGCGCGGCCAGGGTGGGCGGCTCGACCGGTGCTGGCACGCGGGGAGGTGCTTCGTCGCGTTGCTGCCAGGGCTTGCCGCTCTTGCGGTTCTTGTCCCAGGGTTTGTCACTCCACGGCTTCTTGCTACCACCCTTGTTGGGCTTCCATGCCTGCTCCTGATGAACGGGGGCATAGTCGTGCTGTGGCATGTCGCCGTAGTCGGGGGTGTAGCTGGCCATGGCGTCGTAGTCGTAGCCAGGGTCGTAGTCCGGCATGCTGCTGGTCGCCGGCGCTTGTTGCGCCAGCTGCTCGACCTGCTGCGGGTCGAGGCCGGTGATTTCCTTCAGGCGGTTGCGCATCAGCTGACGCAGGTTGGCGCCGGGGATCTTTTCGATCAACGGTGCGGCCAAGGTCGCCATATGCGCCTTGCCTTCCAGTGAGCGCGGGTCGGCTTCGACGCCAAGTTGCTCGAAGAAGTAGTCGGCCAGCGGTTGGGCGTGCTGGTTGATACGGGCCATGAAGGCGTCGGTACCTTCGGCACGCACCAGGCTGTCCGGGTCTTCGCCTTCGGGCAGGAACAGGAAGCGCGCGCGACGGCCGTCCTGCAGGTTCGACAATGTCGATTCCAGTGCGCGCCAGGCCGCCTTGCGCCCAGCCTGGTCGCCGTCAAAACAGAACAGCACGCTGGGCACCACGCGGAACAGGCGCTTGAGGTGCTCTTCGCTGGTGGCGGTGCCAAGGGTGGCCACGGCATTGCGCAGACCTTGCTGGGCCAGGGCAATGACGTCCATGTAGCCCTCGACGACGATGATCTCTTCGAGGTTGCGGTTGTGCTTGCGCGCCTCGTACAGCCCGTACAGCTCCTGTCCCTTGTGGAACACCGGGGTTTCCGGGGAGTTCAGGTACTTGGGCTTGTCGTCGCCGAGCACCCGGCCACCGAAGGCGATGATGCGCCCGCGGCTGTCACGTATCGGGAACATCACCCGGTCGCGGAAGCGGTCGTAGCGCTTGCCGCTCTCGGCGTTCTCGATCAGCAGGCCGGCATCGATCATCACCTTCTGCTGCAGGGTGTCGGCACCCAGGTGCTTGAGCAGGTTGTCCCAGCCGGGCGGGGCAAAGCCCAGGCCGAAGTCGCGGGCAATTTCCCCGGACAGGCCGCGGCCCTTGAGGTAGTCCACCGCTGCCTTGCGTGACGGGTGGCTGCGCAGGGCCTGGCGGTAAAACTCCGAGGCGGCGTCCAGTAGCGGGTACAGTGGCGAGTCAGTGGGCTGGCGCGGCTTCTGGTCACGGCGGCCTTGCTCGCGGGGGACTTCCATGCCAGCGGCGCGTGCCAGTTCCTCGACGGCCTGGGGGAAGTCCAGGTTGTCGTGGTCCATGACAAAGCCCAAGGCGTTGCCTCCGGCGCCACAGCCGAAGCAGTAGTAGAACTGCTTGTCTGGGCTGACCGTGAAGGACGGGGTTTTTTCTTTGTGGAACGGGCAGCATGCCGAGTAGTTCTTGCCGGTTTTTTTCAGCTGGACGCGCGAACTCACCACGTCGACGATGTCGAGGCGGTTGATCAGGTCGTCAATGAAACTCTGGGGAATCAGCCCGGCCATGGCAGTCTCGTTATCTGGCAACTGGCAAGTCTAATCGCTCACGCGCCGAAGGGGCGAGTGCTGCTTGGGGAAGTGCGAGGGAATGTGTGCTCGTCGCCAGCCCCTAAGGGCTCGTCAGTCGGACGTGCACGCCTGGTCATACAGCAAGGAGGACCAGCTCTGACGTTTCAGGCAGGTTGCCCATGATGCAGTTCGCATGAAGCTTGTGCAGGGCCTTGAGCTAGCTGCTCAAGTTTGAAACGACCACTGCCATCGCCCGGGGGTTAGCCGGGCAGGGCAGAAGCTTTGCGTTGAACGTCTGTATTAGTACAGACGAACGGCGCGGCGCTGTTCGCGCTGAACTTTCTTGGCGTGACGCTTAACAGCAGCAGCTGCTTTGCGCTTACGCTCTGCGGTCGGCTTCTCGTAAAACTCGCGGCTACGAACTTCAGCCAGTACACCGGCTTTTTCGCAGGAGCGCTTGAAACGACGCAGAGCTACGTCGAAGGGTTCGTTCTCTTTAACTTTGACGGCTGGCATCCAGGGCTACCTTAATTCATTACCGGGGTAGACGTGCTCCTGGCAAAACAAAGGTGTGCTGGAGAACGTCGGTTTTCAAGGGTTGCGGATGTTAACCCTTAGCAAGCCGGAATGCAAAGCCTCTGATCGAAAACCGCTGGTCGGCACCCGACACGGGGACTATCATGCGCGGCTTCGAATTCAGCCCCCACAAGGGACGAGCCCATGCTAGTACTGGGATTGGAAACATCCTGCGACGAAACCGGCGTCGCATTATACGACAGTGAACGCGGTTTGTTGGCCGACGCACTGTTCAGCCAGATCGACCTGCACCGCGTCTTCGGCGGCGTGGTGCCCGAGCTTGCCTCGCGTGATCACGTCAAGCGAATGCTGCCGCTCATCCGCCAGGTGCTGGACGAGGCAGGCTGCGTTGCCACCGAAATCGACGCCATCGCCTACACCGCGGGCCCCGGCCTGGTCGGCGCCTTGCTGGTGGGCGCTTCCTGCGCCCAGGCGCTGGCCTTTGCCTGGGACATCCCGGCGATCGGTGTGCACCACATGGAGGGTCACCTGCTGGCGCCCATGCTGGAAGAAAACCCGCCAGCGTTTCCGTTCGTCGCTTTGTTGGTTTCCGGTGGCCATACCCAGCTGGTTCGGGTCGATGGCATCGGTCAGTACGAACTGTTGGGTGAGAGCCTGGACGATGCTGCCGGTGAAGCGTTCGACAAGACTGCCAAGCTGATCGGCCTCAATTACCCAGGCGGTCCGGAAATTGCGCGTCTGGCCGAACAAGGTGTGGCCGGGCGCTTCGTCTTCCCGCGGCCAATGACCGATCGGCCAGGCCTGGAATTCAGCTTCAGTGGCCTCAAGACCTTCGCCCTGAACACTTGGCAGCAATGCAAGAATGCTGGCGACGACAGTGAGCAAACCCGTTGCGACCTGTCCCTGGCATTCCAGCAGGCGGTGGTGGAGACTTTGACCATCAAGTGCAAGCGGGCGCTCAAGCAGACCGGCCTCAAGCGGCTGGTCATCGCGGGTGGCGTGAGTGCCAACAAGGCCCTGCGCGCGTCCCTGGAGGACATGCTCGGTAGCATCAAGGGCAACGTGTACTACGCGCGCCCGCAATTCTGTACCGACAATGGTGCGATGATCGCCTACGCCGGTTGCCAACGCCTGCTGGCCGGGCAGCAGCAAGACCTGGCGATCAGCGTGCAGGCACGCTGGCCGATGGAACAGTTGCCGCCGCTGTAAGGCAGCGCGTCGAAGGTTCAGAAGTGCCGTTCGCGCCCTGCAAACAAGTCGCGCAGGTTGTTGCGGTGGCGCCACACGATCATCACAGTCAGTACGCTGATCGGCAGCAGGGCTTCGGGCTCGCGCCAGGCCAGCAATGGCAAGGTGAGTGGCGTGGCAATCAGTGCGGCCAGTGAGCTGGTACGCGTGAGGTAGAAGGTCAGCAGCCAGGCGCCGATGGCCAGCAGCGCGGCCGGGAAATACAGGCCCATGAGCATGCCGGCAGCCGTCGCCACGCCCTTGCCGCCCTTGAAACGGAAGTACAGGGGGAACAGGTGGCCCAGCACCGCGCATATGCCCACCCAGGCCTGCGCGTGCAGGTCCAGCCCGGCAACGCGGGCGAGCAATACCGGCAAAAGGCCCTTGCACAGGTCGCCAAGCAGGGTCAGGATCGCCAGTTTACGGCCTGCCAGGCGTAGCATGTTGGTGGCGCCGGCATTGCCTGAGCCGCTGGAACGCGGGTCCGGGCTGCCCGAGAGGCGGCTGAGAACAATGGCGAAGGACAGCGAGCCGAGCAGGTAGGCGAGCAACGCCAGTAACCAAAACATGCTAACTATTCCGGGCGAGGACGCCCTGATTCTAACGGCGCCAGTCGCCCTTGTCGTGCTGTGGAGAGAAGTGCTTGGACAGAGTGTTCATCGAAGGCCTGGAAGTCGATACCGTTATCGGTGCCTATGACTGGGAGCGGGATATTCGCCAGTGCTTGCGCCTGGACCTGAGCTTTGCCTGGGACAACCGCCCGGCCGCCGCCGGAGACGACCTGAACCTGGCGCTGGATTACGCCAGTGTGTCGGCGCGCATCCAGGCGTTTGCCGAACAGGCCCGTTTCGAGCTGGTTGAAACATTTGCCGAGCGCCTGGTGGCCACCCTGATGGACGAGTTCCACATCCCTTGGGTGCGCTTGAAGCTGACCAAGCCGGGCGCGGTGCCGGCGGCCCGTGGTGGTGTAGGCGTGGAGATCGAGCGCGGATGTCTTTGAGCACGGTTTACCTGGGCCTGGGCAGCAATATCGACCGTGAGGCGCATTTGTGCGCCGGGCTCGATGCGTTGGCTGGCATCCTGACCGACATGCGCTGTTCGCCGGCATTCGAAAGCCAGGCGGTGGGCATCAAGAGCGGGCCGTTCATCAACTTCGTGGTGACCGGGCAAACCGCGTTGCCGTTGATCGAGCTGGACCGCCGGCTGAAGTTCATCGAGGCCGACAATGGCCGCTATGCCCCGGACCGCAAAGGGTTGCCGCTGGATATCGACGTGCTGATGTATGACGATTTGCACGGTACCTTCGATGGGCTGGTATTGCCCCGTGCCGAGATCCTGAAGAACGCTTTTGTGCTGTGGCCGCTGTCGTTGCTGGCACCCGACCTGGTGCATCCGGGGGTGGGCAAGCGCATGGCGCAGCTGTGGCAGGAAGCGCAGATCGATCAGGTGCTGGCCCCGGTCGCCTTTGAGTGGCGCGGGTTGCAGTTGACGCCCGCTTAAGCCTGTATCTACAACGGGCTGAGCCCAACCTCTGATGTGTGCCCCCTGTAGGAGCGGGTTTACCCGCGAATACGGTGGCGGCTGCGACGGTGAACCGCGGGTGGAAATTGGCCAGCAGGTCTGGCCCTTTCGCGGGTAAACCCGCTCCTACAACGGGCTGTGCCCAACCCTCGATGTGTGCCCCTGTAGGGGCGGGTTTACCCGCGAAGAGGCCGGCAGGTCTAACCGCGCTGGTAAGCTTCGAGCGCTTTGAGCCGTTCACCTTTGAGTGCTTCGCCCAGCGCCTGACCCGTCAGCCCGGCTTGCACCAACGGCTTCACATCCACCGCTCGCGCCGCCGCTGCTGCGCCTCGCAGGTAATCGGCCTGTGGGTAACCCTGCTCGCCATCGCCCCGCCCCGCCATCTCGCAAACGACCAAAAAATCCTCAAATCGCTGCGGCCGTCGGTAAACATCGAACTTCTGCAACAGCTCCAGCAGTGCCGTGGCAGGCAGTTCGAGCGCCTGATTGCCCTGCGCCAGGCATTCCCCTGTCAGCATGGCCAGTTCCTGGCACTCACGCGGTGCCTTCAGGCGCTGGTTGACGGCTTTGATCGATGTCGGTGCCAACCCCCGCAACAGGCAGGCCCAGCGCACGTGCAGCGGTTGTTCTTGCACCGCTGCCTGCTCTAGCGCCGCCAATGTCCGGGAGCTGTCATCGAGCTCTGGCAGCAGCTCCTGCAGGGCCCCGCACGCGCTCAGCACCTTGAAGAACACCTGCGGTTGCACTTCCATCAGCGCGCGCTCGATTTCCTTCCAGCTGCGCTCGGCAGTGAGTGCCTGCAGTTCGCCCGAGGCGCTGATCTGGCGCATCAGCGCCAAGGTTTCATCGGCAACCCGGAACCCCAGTGGTGCGTAACGGGCAGCAAAGCGTGCAACACGCAGCACGCGCAAAGGATCTTCGGCGAATGCCGGGGAAACATGGCGTAGCAGGCGTTGATCCAGATCGTTCCTGCCTTGGTAGGGGTCGTAGACCGTGCCCGCCTCATCCTCGGCCATCGCATTGATGGTGAGGTCGCGACGGATCAGGTCCTCTTCCAGGGTTACGTCGGGGCTGGCGTGAAAGGTGAACCCGCCGTAGCCTCGCCCACTCTTGCGCTCGGTGCGCGCCAGGGCGTATTCCTCGCCGGTTTTCGGGTGCAGGAACACCGGGAAATCGGCACCCACCGGCCGGTAGCCCTTGGCGAGCATTTCTTCGACGGTGGCGCCCACCACCAGCCAGTCGATATCGCTGACAGGGCGGCCGAGCAGGCGGTCGCGCACGGCGCCGCCAACTTTGTAGATGTGCATGTGCAGCTCTCCATAACTGCCGACAGGATAACCCGTCGGCGGTCATGGGGTTGCATCAGAGGTGGTGGATAACGGCCAGGTCCATGCGACCGTAATCGGCGCTTTCGCTATGCTCGCCGCGCGGCGGCATGTGGTGAGTACTCATCACTTGCTCGCCTTGCACGGTCTCCAGGTGGATATCGAAGCCCCACAGGCGATGCAGGTGCTTGAGCACTTCGTCGGTCGAGTCGCCCAGCGGTTTGCGATTGTGTTGCTGGTGTCGCAGGGTCAGCGAGCGGTCTCCGCGGCGGTCGACGCTCCAGATCTGTACGTTCGGTTCACGGTTGCCCAGGTTGTACTGCGCTGCCAGCTGCTCCCGAATCACCCGGTAGCCGGCCTCATCATGGATGGCGGGCACCAGCAGGTCGTCGCGCTGGTCGTCATCGAGGATGCTGAACAGCTTGAGGTCGCGCATCACCTTGGGCGACAGGTACTGCAGGATGAAGCTCTCGTCCTTGAAGCTGCTCATGGCGAACTTGATGGTAGAAAGCCAGTCACTGCCGGCAATGTCGGGGAACCAGTGGCGATCTTCCTCGGTGGGGTTTTCGCACATGCGGCGGATGTCGGTGTACATCGCAAAGCCCAGCGCATAGGGGTTGATGCCGCTGTAGTACGGGCTGTCGAAGCCGGGCTGGAACACCACGCTGGTGTGCGACTGCAAGAACTCCATCATGAAGCCTTCGGTAATCAGCCCCTCGTCGTACAGGTCGTTCATCAGGGTGTAGTGCCAGAAGGTTGCCCAGCCTTCGTTCATCACCTGGGTCTGGCGCTGCGGGTAGAAGTACTGGGCGATCTTGCGCACGATGCGCACTACTTCACGCTGCCAGGGTTCAAGCAGCGGGGCGTTCTTCTCGATGAAATACAGGATGTTTTCCTGCGGTTCGGCGGGGAAGCGCCCCTCATCGCGGTCGTTGCCCTTTTCGGCGTTTTTCGGAATTGTTCGCCAAAGGTCGTTGATCTGACGCTGAAGGTGCTCTTCGCGCTCCTGTTGCCGGCGCCGCTCTTCTTCGGCAGAAATAGGGTAAGGCCGCTTGTAGCGGTCGACACCGTAGTTCATCAGGGCATGGCAGGAGTCGATCAAGTCCTCCACAGCATCGATACCGTGGCGCTCTTCGCACTGGGCGATGTACTGCTTGGCGAACACCAGATAGTCGATGATCGAACTGGCGTCAGTCCAGGTACGGAACAGGTAATTGCCTTTGAAAAAACTGTTATGGCCGTAGCACGCGTGCGCAATCACCAGTGCCTGCATGCACATGGTGTTTTCTTCCATCAGGTAGGCGATACAAGGGTCGGAGTTGATCACGATCTCGTAGGCCAGGCCCATCTGGCCGCGGCTGTAGGACTTTTCCGTACTGAGGAACTGCTTGCCGTAGGACCAGTGGTGGTAGCCCAGCGGCATGCCGACCGAGGCGTAGGCGTCCATCATCTGTTCGGCAGTGATGACCTCGATCTGGTTGGGGTAGGTGTCCAGGGCGTAACGCTCGGCCAAGCGGCTGATTTCCCGGTCGTAGGTCTGGATCAGCTCGAACGTCCACTCGGACCCAGTGGAAATGGGTTGGCGTCTCTGTGCTCTGGCGGTCATGTGGCTAACCTGCGCTGGAAGAGTTCACGGAAGACCGGGTAGATATCGCCGGCCGATACCAACTGCTGCTGGGCGAACGTGTCGGGGAAAGCATCTCCGATACGCTCGTATTCATACCACAGCGCCTGGTGTTCACGGGGGGTGATCTCAACGTAAGTGTAGTACTGCACATGCGGCATGATCTGTTTGGAGAGGATGTCGCGGCAGATGGGCGAGTCGTCGTTCCAGTTGTCGCCATCAGAAGCCTGCGCGGCATAGATGTTCCAGTCGCTGGCCGGGTAACGCTCGGCCATGATCTCCTGCATCAGCTTGAGGGCACTGGAGACGATGGTGCCGCCGGTTTCCCGCGAGTAGAAGAACTCTTCTTCATCGACTTCCCGGGCACTGGTGTGGTGGCGAATGAACACGACTTCGATGCGCTCGTAGTTACGCTTGAGGAACAGGTACAGCAGGATGAAGAAGCGCTTTGCGATGTCCTTGGTGGCCTGGGTCATCGAGCCGGACACGTCCATCAGGCAGAACATCACTGCCTTCGAGCTGGGGTTGGGTTGCTTGACCAGCAGGTTGTACTTGAGGTCGAAGGTGTCGAGGAAGGGCAGGCGGTTGATACGTGCCTTCAGGCGCTCGATTTCCTGTTCGACTTCCTGGATATCGGTGAAATTGTCTGGCTCTTCGACCCGCAGGCGATCGAGTTCCTTTTGTGCTTCGCGCAGCAGGGCGCGGCTGCTGCCGGTCAGGGCGATACGCCGGGCATGGGCCGAGCGCAGGGTGCGCACGATGTTGATGCGTGACGGGTTGCCTTCGTTGGCGATGCCGGCGCGAACAGTCTTGAAGGTATCGGCGCCCGTCAGGTGACGTTTGACCAGGTTGGGTAGCTCAAGGTCTTCGAACATGAATTCGAGAAATTCTTCCTGGGTGATCTGGAAGACGAACTCGTCCATCCCCTCGCCGGAATTGCCGGCCTTGCCACGACCGCCACCGCCTCCACCGCCTTGCGGCCGTGGGATGTGTTCACCGGCAGTGAACTCTTTGTTGCCAGGATGCACGATGGTCTGTTTGCCCCCGCGACCATGATGCAAGACGGGTTCGTCGATGTCGCGCCCGGGAATACTGATCTGCTCGCCGTGTTCCATATCCATGATGGAACGGCGGCTCACCGCCTCTTCGACGGCCTTCTTGATGTGTTCGCGGTACCGCCGCAGGAAGCGCTGGCGGTTGACCGTGCTCTTGTTCTTGCCGTTCAGGCGTCGGTCTATAACGTAGCTCATGGTCCCTCCGGTGACTGGATGCAGCTGCAACCCACAAGCTGCAAGCCACAAGCTTCAAGCTGCAAGAAAGAGCAGCCACCGCCGCTGCAAGCTGTGACGCGGGCAGCAATGCCAACGCCAGGCAGCTTGCAGCTTGCGGCTCGTAGCTTGCCGCTTTATTGCGATTTCCTGACCCGCAGGTACCATTCCGACAGCAGGCGCACCTGTTTGTCGGTATAGCCACGCTCCACCATCCGGGTGACGAAGTCGTTGTGTTTCTTCTGGTCCTCTTTGCTGGCCTTGGCGTTGAAGCTGATGACCGGCAGCAGGTCTTCGGTGTTGGAGAACATTTTCTTCTCGATCACGACCCGCAGCTTTTCATAACTCAGCCAGCTTGGATTCTTGCCATTGTTGTTAGCGCGTGCGCGCAGTACGAAGTTGACGATCTCGTTGCGGAAGTCTTTCGGGTTACTGATGCCAGCCGGTTTCTCGATCTTTTCCAGTTCCTCGTTGAGCGCAATGCGGTTGAGAATTTCGCCGGTTTCCGGGTCGCGGTATTCCTGATCCTGGATCCAGAAGTCTGCATACAACACGTAGCGGTCGAAGATGTTCTGGCCGTATTCGCTGTAGGACTCCAGGTAGGCGGTCTGGATTTCCTTGCCGATAAACTCGATGTAGCGCGGTGCCAGGTATTCCTTCAGGTAGCGCAGATAGCGTTCGCGCACTTCAGCCGGGAACTGTTCCTGTTCGATCTGCTGTTCGAGGACATACAGCAGGTGCACCGGGTTGGCGGCAATTTCGTGTGGGTCGAAGTTGAACACCTTGGACAGGATCTTGAAGGCGAAGCGCGTCGACAGGCCGTTCATGCCTTCGTCGACACCCGCAGAGTCCCGGTATTCCTGGATCGACTTGGCCTTTGGATCGGTATCCTTGAGGTTTTCCCCGTCGTAAACGCGCATCTTGGAATAGATATTGGAGTTCTCTGGTTCCTTCAGGCGGGAAAGCACCGTGAACTGAGCCAGCATCTTGAGCGTATCGGGTGCACAGTGGGCCTTGGACAGCGAGCTGTTGACCAGCAGTTTGTCGTAGATCTTTATTTCATCGCTGACCCGCAGGCAGTACGGCACCTTGACGATATAGATCCTGTCGATGAACGCTTCGTTGTTCTTGTTGTTACGGAAGGTGTGCCACTCCGATTCGTTGGAGTGCGCCAGCAGAATCCCGGTATAGGGAATCGCCCCAAGGCCTTCAGTACTGTTGTAGTTGCCTTCCTGGGTGGCGGTGAGCAAGGGGTGCAGGACCTTGATCGGCGCCTTGAACATTTCGACGAATTCCATCAGGCCCTGGTTGGCCCGGCACAGCGCGCCCGAGTAGCTATAAGCATCGGCGTCGTTCTGTGGGTATTCCTCAAGTTTGCGGATATCGACCTTGCCGACCAGGGCCGAGATGTCCTGGTTGTTTTCATCGCCGGGTTCGGTCTTGGCAATGGCGATCTGGTTAAGAATCGACGGGTACAGCTTCACCACCTTGAACTTGGAGATGTCCCCGCCAAACTCCTGCAGGCGCTTGGTGGCCCAAGGCGACATGATGGTATTGAGGTAGCGCCGTGGGATGCCGAACTCTTCCTCGAGAATGGCCCCATCTTCGGTGGCATTGAACAAGCCCAAAGGTGACTCGAATACCGGCGAGCCCTTGATCGCGTAGAACGGCACCTTTTCCATCAGCTGCTTGAGTTTTTCCGCCAGCGAGGACTTGCCGCCGCCTACCGGGCCCAGCAGATAGAGGATCTGTTT
Organism: Pseudomonas sp. USTB-Z; assembly: GCF_019691255.1. NCBI lineage: Bacteria > Pseudomonadati > Pseudomonadota > Gammaproteobacteria > Pseudomonadales > Pseudomonadaceae > Pseudomonas > Pseudomonas sp. USTB-Z. The sequence continues at coordinate 40,211 of NZ_JAECZP010000029.1, read as the reverse complement.
CTTCTCTTCCAGGCCTTGGGCGGCGTGGCGGAAGTACGACACGATCTGGTCGATGCACTCTTCCATGCCATGGAAGTCGGCAAAGGCCGGATAGCGGCGAATAACCTTGTTGGAGAAGATGCGCGACAGCCTGGAGTTGGTAGAGGTGTCGATCAGCTCTGGCTCACCGATGGCCAGCAACAGCCGTTCGGCCGCCGATGCGTAGGCACTGCGATCCTCTTTGCACAGCTCGAGGTACTCCTGCAGCGAGAGTTCTTCCTGGCGCGTAGACTCGAAACGTTGTTGGAAGTGGCTAAAAATACTCATGACGTCACCTCGCTCGATACGTGGAGACGACGCCGGATCAGTCAGCTGATGCTGGCATGCAACCGGGTTGGCCGATTGCTGTATACCCCCCAGAACACCCTGTAACGCTACCGATGACCCGCACGCCGGTGTACCGGCTCTCCCCTTTTTGGATGGCCTGAGCTTAAGCGTAGTTGGTTATCTGCAAGGTAAAGGGGCGAGAAAGGCAGAAGTTGCGAACGACCGTTCGTCAGATAAGCCGCAAGCCCGCGCGGGGCACGGGCTGCAGGGGAAAATAAAAAATTATTCAGCGTTGCCCTGGGCGGTCTCGGCCGGGTAGGTCGCGCGCCACAGTTCGAAGCCGCCGTCCACGCTGTAAACGTCTGAGAAACCCTGGCCTACCAGGTAGGCGGCAGCACTTTGGCTGGAATTGCCGTGATAGCAGACCACCAGGGTTGGCGCGTCGAGGTCGGCGTTGCGTATGAAATCGGCGACCGAGTGGTTATCCAGGTGCCGGGCGCCGGTGATGTGGCCGGCGGCGAAGGCCTGTGGGTCGCGAATGTCGACGACGACCGCACCTTCTTTCTTGCGAAGCTCCAAGGCCTGCTCAGGAGGGATGCGCTTGAATTCGCTCATGGGTACTACTTCCTTCAGGTGTGATCGTTGAGTGTAGTGGGTTGTGCCGGCTGGCGCAGGGTGCCGTCGTCGGCGCAGTCGCAGCGGTGATATTCGCCGCTGTCGACGTTGTACAGGGTCATGGCGCCGCCCCATACGCAGCCAGTGTCCAGGGCGATGACGTCGGGCTCGGTGACCTCACCCTGCAGAGCGGCCCAATGGCCAAAGATGATCTTCACGTGGCGTGAGCGGCGGTCCTTGTGCGCGTACCAGGCTTTGTAGCCTTTGGGCGCGCTACCCAGGCCTTCCTTGCTCTTGAGGTCGAGTTTGCCATCGGCCGTGCAGAAGCGCATGCGGGTGAAGTAGTTGGTGATGACCCGCAGACGTTCGACGCCGGCGAGGTTCTTGCTCCACTTGTTCGGCTCGTTGCCATACATGCCGTCGAGGTACAGCTGCAGGCGGGTGTCGTCACGCAGCACTTCCTCGACCTCGGCAGCGAGCTCCAGGGCTTTGCCAAGGGTCCATTGTGGCGGTATGCCGGCATGAACCAGGGCGATGCCGCGAGGCTCGTCGTAATGCAGCAGCTTTTGCTGGCGCAGCCAGTCGAACAGCTGGTCGGCGTCCGGCGCTTCGATGATCTCGCGCAGTGTGTCGCTTTTCTTGAGGCGCTCGACGTTGTGCCAGGCGGCCAGCAGGTGCAGGTCATGGTTGCCCAGCACGCAGACCAGTGAATGACGGATCGAGTACAGGAAGCGCAGGGTTTCCAGTGACTCGGGGCCGCGGTTGACCAGGTCGCCGACCAGCCACAGGCGGTCGACGGCGGGGTTGAAACTGACGCGATCGAGCAGGCATTTGAGTGGCTGCAGGCAGCCCTGCAGGTCACCGACGGCGTAGGTGGCCATCAGTGCAGCGCTCCGGGCACTGCCAGCCGGAAGGGGGCAATCTCGGCGTCGAAGCGCTTACCGTCTTCGGCGAACATCTGGTAGCTGCCCTGCATGGTGCCAACGCGGGTGCTGATGACGGCACCACTGCTGTAAGTGTGGCTCTGACCAGGGTCGATGTTGGGTTGCTGGCCGACCACGCCGGCGCCGCGTACTTCCTCAACCTCGCCGTCACCGTTGGTGATCAGCCAGTGGCGCGACAGCAACTTGGCACTGAGCGAGCCGTTGTTCTGCACGGTAATGGTGTAGGCGAAAGCGAAGCGACTGTTTTCGGGGTCGGATTGTTCTTTCAGGTAGCGGGTCACGACGCTGACGTCGATTTGATAGCGGGGGTCGGACATGCAAGGGCCTTGGGCGAACTGACGCAATAATGCAGTCTAGGCCATTGGGAGGGGGGAGGGCCAGCGGTGATCGGGCTTGGGGGGGTGTGTTGTCTGTGCCGGCCGCTTCGCGGGTAAACCCGCTCCTACAAGGGGTCGCACAGGATTTGAGGGTTGTGCGATCCCTTGTGGCCCGCGAAGCGGCCGGTACAGGCTAAATCAGGCTTGTTGCTGATCCGCCAGCTGGTCTGCCAGGCGCACGAAGGCTGCCAGGTCGAGCTGTTCAGGGCGCAGGCTGCCATCAACGCCTGCAGCCTCGATGGCGGCGCTGTCCAGCAGGCCTTTCATGGTGTTGCGCAGCGTCTTGCGGCGCTGGTTGAACGCTTCGCGAACGACACGCTCCAGCAGCAGGTGGTCCTTGGCCGGGAACGGCAGCACTTCGTGCGGCACCAGGCGGACGATTGCCGAATCCACTTTCGGGGGTGGGTTGAAGGCTCCAGGGCCGACATTGAACAGGTGCTCCACGCGGCAGTGGTACTGCACCATGATCGACAAGCGCCCCCAGTCACCGCCGCCAGGGCCGGCGGCCATGCGCTCGACCACTTCCTTTTGCAGCATGAAATGCATGTCGCGGATCAGCCCGGCGTGGCTGAGCAGGTGGAAGATCAGCGGGGTGGAGATGTTGTAGGGCAGGTTGCCAACCACCTTGAGGCTGCGCGGCGGCACGCCCAGCTGGTTGAAGTCGAACTTCAGGGCGTCACCCTGGTGCAGGCGGAAGTTGCTGCGATCAGCGAACTTGTGCTGCAGGATCGGCACCAGGTCTTTGTCCAACTCCACCACGTCCAGCTGTGCGCCACTGCCCAGCAGGCCTTCGGTCAGGGCGCCCTGGCCCGGGCCGATTTCCAGCAGGTGTTCGCCGGCCTTGGCGTTGATGGCACGCAGGATGCGGTCGATGATACCGGCGTCGTGCAGGAAGTTCTGGCCGAAGCGCTTGCGCGCCCGGTGTTGGTATTGCTCGTTCATGGTCGGTTCTCGGCCATCTGGTAGGCGGTTTCCAGTGCGACGCGCAGGCTGCCGGTGTCGACTTTGCCAGTGCCGGCCAGGTCCAGGGCGGTGCCGTGGTCAACCGACGTGCGGATGATTGGCAGGCCCAGGGTCACGTTCACTGCTGCGCCGAAGCCTTTGTACTTGAGTACGGGAAGGCCCTGGTCGTGGTACATCGCCAGCACCGCATCGCAGTGCTCCAGATATTTGGGGGTAAACAGGGTATCGGCTGGCAGCGGCCCGCGCAGGTCCATGCCTTCGGTGCGCAGGCGGGCCAAGGTCGGCTCGATGATGTCGATTTCTTCGCGGCCCAGGTGGCCGCCCTCGCCCGCGTGCGGGTTGAGGCCGCACACGAGGATACGCGGGTTGGCAATGCCGAACTTGTCGCGCATGTCGGCATGCAGGATACGGGTTACACGTTCAACGCGCTCTGCAGTGATAGCGTCGGCAACATCACGCAGTGGCAGGTGCGTGGTCACCAGGGCCACGCGCAGGCCGCGGGTGGCCAGCATCATTACCACTTGTGCGGTGCGGGTCAGTTCGGCAAGGAATTCGGTATGCCCGGAAAAGGCGATACCGCTTTCGTTGATCACACCCTTGTGAACCGGGGCCGTGATCATCCCGGCGAAGTGGCCGTCCAGGCAACCTTGGCCAGCGCGGGTCAGGGTTTCCAGCACGAACGCTGCGTTGGCCTTGTCGAGCTGGCCTGGCACCACCGGAGCCGCCAAGGGGGTATCCCAGACGTACAGGCTACCTGCGGGTGCCGGGAGGTCAGGCCATTGGCCCGGGGCTACCGGCAGCAGGCTGACGGCCAGCCCCAGCTGCGTGGCCCGCTCGGCGAGCAGGTCACGGCTGGTGATGGCGATCAGGGGGTGGGGCTGGGCGTCTGCGGCGAGCAGCAGGCACAGGTCGGGGCCTATGCCGGCCGGCTCGCCGGGGGTGACGGCGAAGCGCAGGGGCTTCACTGGGCGGCCTGGTCAGCGCCAGGCAGCTTGATTTCAACGTAGGCTTCGTCGCGGATCTGGCGCAGCCAGGTTTGCAGCTCTTCGTCGTACTTACGGTTGCGCAGTACGCTCAGGGCCTGCTGTTCGCGAGCCTGCTCGGTGCTGTCGGTGGCGCGGCGGCCCAGCACTTCCAGAACGTGCCAGCCGTACTGGGTCTTGAACGGTTTGGTCACCACGCCTTGCTGGGCATTGGCCATCTGTTCACGGAACTCCGGTACCAGGCTGTTCGGATCGACCCAGTTGAGGTCGCCGCCGTTGAGTGCCGAACCCGGGTCTTCCGAGAAGCTCTTGGCCAGTTCGCCGAAGTCTTCGCCGTTCTTGATCCGATCGTACAGACGCTCGGCCAACTGCTGGGTGGCCGCCTCGCTGCGGATCTCGCTTGGCTTGATCAGGATGTGGCGCACATGCACTTCGTCACGCAGAACGTTCTCGCTGCCGCCGCGCTTCTCCTCGAGCTTGAGGATGATGAAGCCGTTGGGGATGCGAATAGGCTGGGTAATTTCGCCCACCGGCATGCTGCTGAGCATCTTGGCGAAGTCGGGTGGCAGCTGACCGGCTTTACGCCAGCCCATCTCGCCGCCTTCCAGGGCGTTTTCGCTGGCCGAGTTGGCAATCGCCATCTGGCCGAAGTCAGCACCCTGGCGCAGTTGCTGGTAAACGTCACCGACCTTGCGCGCAGCCTTCTGGATATCGTCCGAGTTGGCGGCTTCCGGGGTCGGGATGAGGATGTTGGCCAGGCGGTACTCTTCCGACATCTGCATCTTGCCCAGGTCCGAGGCCAGGAAGTTCTTCACTTCCTGCTCGGACACCTGAATGCGTTCGGCAACGCGGCGTTGGCGCACGCGGCTGATGATCATCTCGCGCTTGACCTGCTCGCGAGCGTCGTCGAACGACAGGCCGTCACGGGCCAGCGCCGCGCGGAACTGGTCCAGCGACATGCCATTGCGCTGGGCAATGGTGCCAATGGCCTGGTTCAGCTCTTCGTCGGTGATGCGGATGCCAGAGCGCTCGCCGATCTGCAGCTGCAGGTTCTCGACGATCAGGCGCTCCAGGACCTGCTGTTCCAGGGCGCTGGTCGGCGGCACGCCGCCGCCGCGCTTGGCGATGGTTTGCTGGACCTCATGGACACGCTGGTCCAGCTGGCTTTGCATGACCACGTCGTTGTCGACGATAGCCACCACGCGATCAAGAGGTTGCACCGCGGCATGCACCGCGCCACTCAGCAAAGCGACGCCCAGCAACACTGGGCGCAGACGATCAATAAGCTTGGTCTTCACGTTCACGGTAACCTTGAATGCCTTGGTCGAGGAAAGACTCGACCTTGTTGCCAACTACGCCGCCGAGGCCTTTCAGGACGATCTGAAGGAAGACACCGTGGTCGCCTTTTTCGTTCTGTGGAAGGGCCTGGCTGAAATCGTCGTAGTCGATCCAGTAACGGTTGATCAGGCGCAGCTTCCAGCAGCAGTTGTCGTATTCGAAACCACCCATGGCTTCCAGGGTGCGGTTGCGGTTGTAGTCATGCTGCCAGCGAGCGATAACGTTCCATTGCGGCACGATCGGCCAGATGACCGAGAAGTCGTGCTGCTGGATCTTGTAGTAATCCTTGATGTAGTTCGGATCGCCCGGGGTGCCATAGTCACCGCCGCCCACTTTCCAGGTACCCGTGGTCGAGTCGTAGGCAATGGTGTCGTTACGGTAGCGATAACCGAGGTTGACGATCTTGTTCGGGTTGTCTTCAGGCTGGTAGTGGAACATCGCGCTGCCCGAGCGGGTGCTGCGGCTGTCCGGGTCCCAGTTGAAGTCCGAATTGAAGCGCCAGTCGCGGTTGAAGTAGTAGTTGTACACCAGAGCGTATGGCGATACATCGGACTGCGCGTCCTTGCGGGTGCGGTAGTCGATGCCTGGCAGCTGGACCTTGCGGTCTTTGAAGTAGTAGGCCTGGCCGATGCTGAAGTTCTGGCGCTCGAAGCCGTTGTCTTCGATCCAGCGTGTGGTCACGCCCAGCGACAGTTTGTTTTCGTCGCCGATACGGTCAGTGCCGCTGAAGCGGTTGTCGCGGAACAGCGAATCGTAGCTGAACAGGGTTTCGCCGGTATCGAACAGCGGGATGTCCTTCTGGTCCTTGTACGGAACATAGAGGTAGAACATGCGCGGTTCGAGGGTTTGACGGTAATTGTTGCCAAACAGCGAGGTGTTGCGGTCGAAGTACAGGCCGCTGTCGACGCTGAAGATTGGCACGTCGCGGCTAACAGAGCTGTCGTAGCTTCCGTACGCGTCTGGATTGGCGGTTTGCAAGGCGATTGCATCGGCTTTGCCTTTGCTGTCCAGATCAAGATCGTACTGGGTGTAGGCATATTTCAGCTTGGGTGTGAGGAACCCATAGCTGGCTGTCATTGGATAGCTGATTGACGGCGCGACATTCAGGCGCGTGCCGTTGGCCCGCTCGATACCTTGAATATTTTCGTCAAGCCGACGACCATCGGGCCCCGCTGTGAGGTCCAGGTTGCCGTCCTTGTCGAACACGGTGTCGTTCTTCAAGTCACGTTCGAAGCGCGCGGCCTCGGTTTCGTAAGCGAAGTTCAACCCCCCTGGCTGATAAGGCAGTACGCCATTGAGGGTAATCTGCGGCAGTCGATCATAAGGCGTGATCTGCGAAATGGTCGCCGCCTCGTAGGCATGTACATTCAGCCGTGCGGTGTAGCTATCGCCCCGGTAGGTCAATGCACCCTGCTGATTCAGGAAGTCGCGGCTTTCCACGCCAATCTGGTCAGATTCCAGGTCCTGGAAGTAGAACGGGTCGCTGATGTCGGTGTAGTCCACCTCGGTCATCAGGCGTTCGTCCAGGCCACCCTTGTGCTGCCAGTTGACCATCCAGCGCTGATCTTCGTAATCCGTCTGATCTTTGCGGTCGTCGTTCTTGTCGTTCAGGTAGGCGCCGCCGAACTGGCCTTCGCTGGAAGGTGTCAGGTAGCGGAACTCGCCTTCCATCAGCAGGCCGCGCTTGGCCATGTAACGCGGGTACAACGTGGCGTCGTAGTTAGGCGCCAGGTTGAAGTAGTACGGCGTGACCAGCATGAAGCCGGTGTCGCTGCTGGTGCTGAACGACGGCGGCAGGAAACCGGACTGGCGACGGTCGTCAATCGGGAAGTAGATGTACGGTGTATAGAACACCGGGAAATCCTTGACCCGTAGCGTAACGTTGGTCGCAGTACCGAAACCGGTGGCCGGGTTCAGGGTGATGTTGTTGCCCTTCAGCTGCCAGGCGTTGCTGCCCGGTTCGCAGGTGGTGTACGTACCGTCTTTAAGGCGGATGATGGCGTTTTCGCCACGCTTGGCGTACAGGGCACTGCCGCGGATGTGCGACTTGTGCATCACGTATTCGGCGTTGTCGACCTGGGCTTCGCCAGTGTCGAGCTGGATCTGGGCCTCGTCACCGACCACCAGCGAACCGTTGTCACGGATCTTGACGTTGCCCTTGAGCTCGCCACGGTTTTCGGCCTGGTAGAGGTTGGCCTCGTCGGCTTCGGCCTGCATGCTGCCCTGGCGCATCACCACGTCACCGGCGAGGGTAGCGACCTGCTGCTCCTGCTGGTACTTGGATACCTTGGCATTGATGTAGGTTGGCGACTCGTCCTTCGGCGTGGTGTCGGCCATGCCCGGGCGGGTTGGCTCGATATACGCGCCACCGCAGTACGGGCCGGTTTCAGCCAGCTGCGCGGCGGTGAGCTTTTCACGCGGAACCCAGTCCAGGTGGCTGTAGTCTTCGCTGCGCGACTTCAGACCACGGCCCTTGGCCTCGGTAACCAGCACGGGCCGGTCCGCAGTTTCGGCTTCGCCCGCCGCTTCGGTACCGGAGCTGACGGCTGCACCTTCGTGCACCGGGCGCGGTGGCAAGTTGTTGACTGGGGTTTTGGGCTTGCAGTCCCAACCACCGGCGGCGGACACTTGGCAGTCGAACTGTTCGGCTGCCACTACGTATGAGGTGGCCAGAGGTTGCAGGGCCAGCAGACCGCCGGTTACCAGCAACGGAAACTTTCTACGAAACGCGGGGGATTTCAATGCCATCTTATTAGTCCGGGCTTCCTGCGTGCCATCTGCCCGCGTGTGGGGCCGCACGCCTCTCGATGGTCTGAAAAAGATGCTGGATAATAAAGCATGACCCGCTTGACGGCTAGGGCCGTCGGAGACCCTTGCAATGCCTGAACACGATGTACGCCTGCAACAACTGACGGTCTGGCTCGATGAACAGCTCAATGATCTTTTCCGTGACAACGCCTGGGGCGAGGTGCCTGCAGGCAGCTTGACCGCTGCCAGCAGCGACGCCAGCTTCCGCCGCTATTTCCGCTGGCAGGGCGCTGGCCACAGTTTCGTGATCATGGATGCGCCCCCCCCGCAGGAAAACTGCCGACCGTTCGTCGCCATCGACCACCTGCTGGCCAGCGCTGACGTCCATGTGCCGCTGATCCACGCCCAGGACCTGGAACGCGGCTTTTTGTTGCTTGGGGATCTGGGCACTCAGACATACCTTGACATCATCAATGCCGACAACGCCGATGGCCTGTTCGCCGACGCCATCGATGCCCTTCTGAAGTTCCAGCGTTTGCCGATGGACGCGCCGCTGCCCAGCTACGACGACGCCCTGCTGCGCCGTGAAGTGGAACTGTTCCCCGAATGGTACGTGGGGCGTGAGCTGGGCCTGACCTTCACCGATGCACAGAAGGCCACCTGGCAGCGCGTCAGCCAGTTGCTGATCGACAGCGCCCTGGCGCAACCCAAGGTGTTGGTACACCGTGACTACATGCCGCGCAACCTGATGCAGAGCACCCCCAACCCTGGTGTGCTGGACTTTCAGGATGCGGTATACGGCCCGGTCACCTACGACATTACCTGCCTGTTCAAGGACGCCTTTGTCAGCTGGCCGCAGGCGCGGGTCGAAGGCTGGCTGAGCGACTACTGGCAGCAGGCGCAGGCGGCTGGCATCCCGGTGCACGCCGAGTTCGAAGCCTTCCACCGCGCCAGTGACCTGATGGGCGTGCAGCGGCACCTGAAGGTGATCGGTATCTTCGCCCGTATCTGCCACCGCGACGGCAAGCCGCGTTACCTGGGCGACGTGCCGCGTTTCTTCGCCTATATAAATGAAGTGATCGGTCGCCGGCCCGAATTGGCGGAGCTGGGTGAGCTGATTGCCGAGTTGCAGGCCGGAGCGCGTGCATGAAGGCCATGATCCTGGCTGCGGGGAAGGGCGAGCGTATGCGCCCGCTGACCTTGCACACCCCAAAACCGTTGGTCCCGGTCGCCGGCCAGCCGCTGATCGAGTACCACCTGCGCGCCCTGGCGGCAGCGGGCGTGACCGAAGTGGTGATCAACCATGCCTGGCTTGGCCAGCAGATCGAGGACCATCTGGGCGACGGTAGCCGCTTCGGCCTGAGCATCCGCTATTCACCTGAAGGTGAACCGCTGGAAACCGGCGGCGGCATCTTCAAGGCCTTGCCTTTGTTGGGTGATGCGCCGTTCCTGCTGGTGAATGGCGATGTGTGGACCGACTACGACTTCGCGCGTCTGCAGGCTCCCCTGCAAGGCCTGGCTCACCTGGTGCTGGTCGACAACCCTGGCCATCACGGCCGCGGTGACTTCCGCCTGATGGGCGAGCAGGTCGTTGACGGCGATGACGCGCCAGGCACGCTGACCTTCAGCGGCATTTCGGTGCTGCACCCGGCGCTGTTCGAAGGTTGCCAGGCGGGTGCCTTCAAGCTGGCACCGTTGCTGCGCCAGGCGATGGCGGCCGGCAAGGTATCTGGCGAACACTACCGTGGGCACTGGGTGGATGTTGGCACGCTTGAACGCCTGGCCGAGGCTGAGTCTCTGATTGGCGAGCGCGCCTGACATGTGGTGGCCAGGCACGGTGATTGGTGTGAGTGCCGGTTTTGCCGTTGCGAGCATACCGGGCGCCTTGCTCGGTGCGTTGCTTGGGCAGGCCATTGACCGCCGGCTGCGCTTGCAAGGCTGGGAAGACATGCGCGAACGCCTGGGTGGGCGCCCTGCATTACGCGACGACGAGTTGTTGTTCGTGATGCTTGGGCGCTTGGCCAAGTGCGATGGCCGGGTAGCCGAGCAGCATATCCAGCAGGCGCGTCAGGAGATGGTGCGCCTGGACCTGGCCGAGGCAGCCCGGCTGCGCGCCATCAATGCGTTCAACCGTGGCAAGGCGGGCAAGGACCGGCTTGGCGGGCACCTGCGGCGCATCAGTCAGCAGCCCCACGCGGCGGAAGGTACCTTGCGGGCGTGTTGGCGCATGGTGTGGGCTGACGGCAAGATGGGCAACAAGGAGCGTGAGTTGCTGCTGGACTGGGGGCAGAAGCTGGGCATGAGCCGACGCCAGGTGCAGGCCATGTCGCTGGAGTACGAGCCGCGCAAGGCCACGGGCGCAGAAAGCGTGCCCATGACCTACGCGGCAGCGTTGCGCTTGCTGGCGGTGGACGCAGACACCGACACCGATAAGGTCAAGCAGGCGTATCGTCGGCTTGTCAGTCGGCATCACCCGGACAAGCTGGCAGGTACTGGTGCCAGCGAGGCGCAGGTACGTGAAGCGACCGCGCGCACCCGTGAGTTGCACCAGGCCTATGCCATGATCCGCAAGCGGCGCGGCCTTTGACGCCCCGCCACAAGGATCAAGCCGAACTCAGCCCTGAGGGCTCATCCACCCCCGCACCCGGCGGAACAATTGCTCTTGTTCCGCCGCTTTGTTTGCTGGCATGGCAATCAATGACAGTTGTCGGTACTGGCTATCCTTCTGCCGCTTGCTGGCCTGCAGCCGTTGCTGGGCTGCGTTGCGGTCAGCGCTGCGGGTGGCGTAGTAGATATCGGCCGTGGGTACCTTCAAGGTTGGGGCCAGGCTTTCCAGGTCCTGCTCCACCCGTGCAGGGGTCTGTGCAGCGACCATCACCAGTTTTTGTACCTGCGGTGGCTGTTTCTCGCTCAGGTAGCGCGCCGCCCAATATGCACCGCTACCATGGCCGATCAGTACGATGCTGCGGGCATTGTGTTGTTGGGCGAACGCCACGGCGGCATCCAGGCGGGCGAAGATGCGTTCGGCATCTGCCGGGTCGGCCTGCTCGCTGGCTTGTTCGGCATCGGTGCTTTCTGCTGTGTCGGCATCGGCCGCGGTGGCTTGGGCCACGTTGGCGTTGGCGTCGGCCGGCACGTCCTTGACCGGTGCGCTTTCGCCTTTTTCTGGCGCAGGCGCTGCCGGTGGTGTGGCTTCGACCCGTGCTTGCGGGCTGTCTGCGAGCAGGTCGGGCAGGCTGATGCTCAGGCTGTGCCAGCCGATATCAGGGAATTTTTGCCGCAGTGGGCCGACTGCATTTGGCCAGTCGGCCGTTTCGCCTGCACCGGGGACAATGATCACTGCCCCTTGCGGATCGTTGTCGTTGGCCGGCTTCCACAGGGCCAGGAAGCTGTCGGTACCGGCCTGCAGGGTCTGCTGCTCAGCCTTGGGCAGCAGCCGCTCCAGCGCCAGGGCATCCTCCTGGCTGCGTTCCAGCAAGGGTGGGCGTGGGGCCTCGGCAGCCGGTGCCATGGTATTTGCAGGTGGTTTTTCGGCATCGGCGGCCAAGGCGCCGAGTGGAAGGACCGAGGCCAGGCAGCACATTGCCAGCGTCGTGCGATAAAGTGTGGACATGAGTCAACCCAAGGCCAGAATGAAACCGGCAGCCTAATAGTATTTGCCCGTGACGGCCATGCTGCATGACCGTCTTTGCCAAGTCGAGCGTATAGATGAAGCGAGTGCGTCGCCTGTTGGTTATCGGCTGCTTGTGGCTGCCCTTGATTGCCTGGGCCAAGCCCGAGGCGCTGCCCTCTGTGGTGCTGGAGCCTGACCAGCAGCAGTGGCTGGACACCCACCGCAGCCTGCGTGTCGGCTTGGTGTTGCAGGCGCCCTACGCCCAGTTCGACCGGCGTCTGCAGCAACTGTACGGGGCCAATGTGGAGCTGGTGAACAGCCTGGCGCAGGCGCTGCGGCTGGACCTCACCTGGCGTAACTTCAGTGACCAAGCCAGTTTGGAACATGCCCTGCAAAGCGGCGAAATCGACTTCGCCCCTGGCCTTACCCAGACGCCGGCCAGCCTGCGCCTGTGGCTATTTAGCGACCCGTACATGCGCGTGCCACAGCTGGTGGTGGGGCCGCGCACCGGGGCCATGGCCGTGGAGCTGGAAAAGCTTGAAGCCGAGCAACGCGTGGCGGTGCGCATGCCCAGCCCGCTGGCGGATTACCTGCGCGGCAACTACGGCAACCTCAACCTGCAGGGGGTGCCCGACGATCGTGAGGCCTTGCAACTGGTGGTAGGCGGCCAGGCCAGTTTCGCCGTGCTGGATGAAGCGCAGCTCAGCCGCCTGTCGCGCGAGAGCGAGTTCGGTGAGCTGGCGGTGGTCGGCGATATTGGCCTGCCGCAGCTGTTGCGTATCGGTTCGCGGCGCGACTGGCCGCTGCTGGCCGATGTACTTGAACGTGGCTTGCAGGCCGTGCCGGCCAAGGAGCTGGAACAACTGCATCAACGCTGGTTGCAGCCGAAGTACCCGCGCCTGAGCGAGTCGCCGGGCTTCTGGCAGAACATGGCCTTGCTGTTCGGTCTGTTGCTGTTGTGTGCCTTGGCCACGCTGGTGTGGCAACGCCGTCAGCAGCGCCAGCTGGAGCGCAGCCTGTTGGCCGCGCGGGAAAGCCTTGTTGAGCGCCAGGTGCGCGAAGAGGCGTTGCGCCTGAGCCAGTTCGCCATCGATCAGAGCACCGTGGGTATCCTCTGGGTCAACTGGGATAGCCATGTGCGTTACGCCAACCATGCCGCCGAGCGCATGTTGGGCTACAGCGAAGGGGCGTTGCTGGAGCGGCCGCTGAGCGACTTCGAGCCGAGCCTGAACATGGACCGTTGGCTAGAGCTGTGGAAGGGGGCGCGGACAGGGGCGGGGGGTGTCGGTCAGTTTGAGACGCAATGCCGGCGGGCTGATCAAAGCTTGCTACCCGTGGAGCTGTCGCTGAGCTTTCTGCGCTTTCGTGATTCCGAATATCTGGTGGTCTACCTCGCCGATGTCACCGAACGCCACCGTGCCCTGGCGGCCCTTCGCGAAAGCGAGGCGCGGCTCAAGGGCATTGCTGGCAACGTACCAGGGTTGGTGTTTCGCCTGGAACGTGACCCGGCCGAGGGCGATCTGGAGTTCCCCTATATCAGTGAGGGTAGCGAGGCTTTGGTAGGTTATGCACCCAGCGAGATCCAGCACCCGCAGATGGGCCTGCGCAACCTGGTGCACCCCGAGGACCGTGCTGATTATCACCGGGTTCAGGACCTGGCCCTGGCCAGCGACCAGGACTGGTCCTGGCAGGGGCGCATCCTCACCCGGCAGGGCGAACAGCGCTGGGCCGATATCAAGGCCAGCGCCCGGCATCTGGGCAACGGCCAGGTGGTGTGGGACGGTGTAGTCTGGGACATCACACAGGGCAAGCGGGCCGAGCTGGCGCTGGCAAAGTCCCAGGAGCAGCTGCGCGAACTCTCGGCCCACCTGGAGAGCGTGCGTGAAGAGGAAAAAGCCCGTATCGCCCGGGAAGTGCATGATGAGCTGGGGCAGATGCTGACCGTGCTCAAGCTGGAAGTGTCGATGTGCGAGCTGGCCTATGCCGAGCTGGACCCTGGCCTGAATGATCGGCTGGCGAGCATGAAACGCCTGATTGCCCAGTTGTTCCAGTTGGTACGCGATGTCGCCACTGCCTTGCGTCCGCCGATCCTCGATGCCGGCATTGCCTCGGCCATCGAATGGCAGGCGCGGCGTTTCGAGGCACGCACGCAAATCCCCTGTCTGGTGCAAGTACCCGATAATCTGCCAGCATTGAGTGATGCCAAGGCCACCGGGCTGTTTCGTATCCTCCAGGAAGCGCTGACCAATGTGATGCGTCACGCCCAGGCGCACAGCGTAGAGATTGAGCTGGTACGTGAGGGCGGACAGTTGCGCATGACGGTCAGTGATGATGGCCAAGGCTTTTGCCGCGAGCAGACCCGGCCCTCCTCATTTGGCCTGGTGGGTGTGCGCGAGCGGGTGCTGATGCTGGGGGGGAGCATGACGCTGGAAAGCGAGCCGGGCGAAGGCACCAGCCTGAGCGTGGCCATTCCGTTGGAGTAGGAGAGCAATCGTGATTCGAGTACTGGTGGCCGAAGACCACACCATTGTCCGTGAAGGCATCAAGCAGTTGATTGGCCTGGCCAAGGACATGCAAGTGGCGGGGGAGGCCGGTAATGGCGAGCAGTTGCTCGAAACCCTGCGCCACACACCGTGCGAGGTGGTACTGCTGGATATCTCGATGCCGGGTGTGAACGGCCTGGAGGCGATCCCGCGTATCCGTGCGCTGCACGATGCTCCAGCGATCCTGATGTTGTCGATGCACGATGAGGCACAGATGGCGGCGCGGGCGCTGAAGGCCGGTGCGGCGGGCTATGCCACCAAAGACAGTGATCCGGCGTTGTTGTTGACAGCGATTCGTCGGGTGGCCGGTGGCGGGCGTTATATCGACCCGTCGCTGGCCGACCGCATGGTGTTCGAAGTAGGCCTCACCGAATCCCGGCCGTTGCACACACTGCTCTCGGAGCGCGAGTTTTCAGTGTTCGAGCGCCTGGCCCAAGGCGCCAACGTCAACGACATCGCCCAGCAGTTGGCGCTGTCGAGCAAGACCATCAGCACCCACAAGGCACGCCTGATGCAGAAGTTGAAAGTGAACTCGCTGGCGGAGCTGGTGAAGTACGCCATGGAGCACAAGCTGGTCTGATTGCGACATACGGGTGCCCGAAACTTCCCGAATCCTCTGTGGGAGCGGGCATGCCCGCGAACGGGCCTGGCCTGCTGATCTCTATGGCTGAGCCGGCCTCTTCGCGGGCATGCCCGCTCCCACAGGTTTCGTGGTTGGCTCGCAAGGGCATTCCAATCCCGCCATCCTTGTAGGGCGATCCCTACAACAAATCTTCCATCCGGATGATGGCATTCTCTCAGTACCCCCGATTTTCGGGCGCTTGCGTCTCTTCTACTCTTTTGCCTACGCAGTCATCCAACAAGAAGGTGCAGGCATGAGCGAGGCGAAGTCGAACGCTGCAACCGGCGAAACGCTGGTCAGCTTCCGTGGTGTGCAGAAGAGCTACGACGGCGAGTCGCTGATCGTCAAAGACCTCAACCTGGATATCCGCAAGGGCGAGTTCCTCACCCTGCTTGGCCCGTCCGGCTCGGGCAAGACCACCAGCCTGATGATGCTGGCGGGCTTCGAGACCCCCACCGCCGGTGAAATCCAGCTTGGCGGCCGCTCGATCAACAACGTGCCGCCGCACAAGCGTGATATCGGCATGGTGTTCCAGAACTACGCGCTGTTTCCGCACATGACCGTGGCTGAGAACCTGGCCTTTCCGCTGACCGTGCGCAACCTGAGCAAGACCGACATCAGCGAGCGGGTCAAACGTGTGCTGAACATGGTCCAGCTCGACGCTTTCGCCAAACGCTACCCCGGCCAGCTGTCTGGCGGCCAGCAGCAGCGTGTGGCGCTGGCCCGGGCATTGGTGTTCGAGCCGCAACTGGTGCTGATGGACGAGCCACTTGGCGCGCTCGACAAGCAGCTGCGCGAACACATGCAGATGGAGATCAAGCACATTCACCAGCGCCTGGGTGTGACCGTGGTGTACGTGACCCACGACCAGGGCGAAGCGCTGACCATGTCTGACCGCGTGGCGGTGTTCCACCAGGGCGAAATCCAGCAGATCGCCGACCCGCGCACGCTGTACGAAGAGCCTTGCAACACCTTCGTCGCCAACTTCATCGGCGAGAACAACCGCATTAGCGGCACCCTGCTGGCCAGCGATGGCAAACGTTGCCAGGTGCAGTTGCCTCGCGGTGAGCGGGTCGAGGCGCTGGCGGTGAATGTCGGCCAGGCCGGCGAGCCGGTGACCCTGTCGATACGCCCGGAGCGCGTGCGTCTGAACGGCCACAGTGAAAGCTGCGTGAACCGGTTCTCTGGCCGGGTGGCCGAATTCATTTACCTGGGCGACCACGTGCGGGTGCGTCTGGAGGTTTGCGGCAAAGGCGACTTCTTCGTGAAGCAGCCTATTGCCGAGCTCGACCCGGCGTTGGCCGTGGGCGATGTGGTACCGCTGGGCTGGGAGGTGGAGCACGCCCGCGCGCTCGATCCGATTGCCGAAGCCCATTGATGGATTGCTTCACCAACCCTGTACTGTGGAGAGAATAATAATGCGCAAGCAGTTGAAACTGACCGCCCTGGCTTTGGGGCTGTTCACCGCTGGCCAGGCCATGGCCGCAGACCTCACCGTGATCTCGTTCGGGGGCGCCAACAAGGCTGCCCAGGTCAAAGCGTTCTACGAACCCTGGGAAAAAGCGGGTAATGGCAAGATTGTCGCGGGTGAGTACAACGGCGAAATGGCCAAGGTCAAGGCGATGGTCGACACCAAGAGTGTGTCGTGGAACCTGGTAGAGGTTGAGTCGCCAGAGCTGGCGCGCGGCTGCGACGAGGGCATGTTCGAAGAGCTCGACCCAGCCCTGTTCGGCAATGAGGCCGACTACGTGCCTGGTGCCATTCAGCCTTGCGGCGTGGGCTTCTTCGTCTGGTCCACGGTCATGGCCTACAACGCCGACAAGCTCAAGACCGCCCCCACCAGCTGGGCCGATTTCTGGGACACCAAGCAGTTCCCGGGCAAGCGCGGCCTGCGCAAGGGCGCCAAGTACACAATGGAATTTGCACTGATGGCCGACGGCGTTGCGCCCAAGGACGTCTACAAAGTGCTCGCAACCAAGGAAGGCCAGGACCGCGCCTTCAAGAAACTCGACGAACTCAAGCCCAGCATCCAGTGGTGGGAAGCGGGTGCACAGCCACCGCAGTTCCTGGCCTCTGGCGACGTGGTCATGAGCTCTGCCTACAACGGCCGTATTGCCGCTGTGCAGAAAGAGAGCAACCTCAAGGTGGTGTGGAACGGCGGCATCTACGACTTCGATGCATGGGCAATTCCTAAAGGCGCCAAAAACGTCGAAGAGGCGAAGAAGTTCATCGCCTACAGCGTCAAGCCCGAGCAGCAGAAGATCTACTCCGAAAACATCGCCTATGGCCCGGCCAACTCCAAGGCCGTGAGCCTGCTGTCGGACGAAGTGAAGAAAGACATGCCGACCACGCCTGAGAACATTGCCAACCAGGTGCAGATCGACGTGGCGTTCTGGGCCGACAACAGCGAGCAGCTGGAGCAACGCTTCAACGCCTGGGCGGCGAAGAAGTAAACGTCCAGTGTGTGGGGCCGCAAAGCGGCCCCCAATTCAGCCTGTATTGCGGAGTTCGCCATGGCCATTGCAGTGCCCCTCAACGAAGGCGCGGGTTCAAGTCTCAAGCAGCGCCTCAAACACGCCGAGCGGGTCAACCGCTGGAAGGCGCAGGCGTTGATCGCGCCGCTGGCGCTGTTTCTTCTGCTGGTGTTCCTGGTGCCGATTGCGGCGCTGCTGTACAAGAGCGTCGGCAACCCTGAAGTGGTCGGCGGCCTGCCGCGCACGGTGGAAGTCATCAGCCAGTGGGATGGCAAAAGCCTGCCAGGCGAGGACGTTTACAAGGCGCTGAGCCAGGATTTGGCCGAGTCGCGCAAGAACCAGACCCTTGGTGACCTTTCCAAACGCTTGAACATGGAACTGGCCGGTTACCGCAGCTTGTTGACCAAGACTGCCCGTGCACTGCCCTTCAAGGCTGAGCCTGCCTCTTATAAGGATGCGTTGCAGGCTGTCGACGAGCGTTGGGGTGACCCGGCTTATTGGCAGGCGATCCGCCGCAATACCAGTTCGGTGACTTCTTTCTACCTGTTGGCCTCGGTGGACCATCGCATCGATGACCTTGGTGAGCTGGCCAAGGCCACCCCGGACCAGGCCATTTACCTGGACATTTTTGTCCGTACCCTGTGGATGGGGGTGGTGATTACCACTATCTGCCTGGTACTGGCCTACCCACTGGCCTACTTGTTGGCCAACCTGCCGACCCGGCAGAGCAACCTGCTGATGATTCTGGTGCTGTTGCCTTTCTGGACATCGATCCTGGTGCGGGTGGCGGCCTGGATCGTGCTGCTGCAGTCGGGCGGGCTGATCAACAGCGCGCTGATGGCCATGGGCATCATCGACCAGCCGCTGGAGCTGGTGTTCAACCGCACAGGCGTCTACATCTCGATGGTGCACATCCTGCTGCCGTTCATGATCCTGCCGCTGTACAGCGTGATGAAGGGTATTTCCCCGAGCTACATGCGTGCGGCGATCTCGCTGGGCTGCCACCCGTTCGCCAGTTTCTGGCGGGTGTACTTCCCGCAGACTTACGCCGGTGTTGGCGCCGGTTGCCTGCTGGTGTTCATCCTGGCCATCGGTTACTACATCACCCCGGCGCTGCTGGGTAGCCCCAACGACCAGATGGTCAGCTACTTCGTCGCCTTCTACACCAACACCAGCATCAACTGGGGCATGGCCACCGCACTGGGCGGGCTGTTGCTGCTGGCGACCGTGCTGTTGTACCTGATCTATAGCTGGCTGGTCGGCGCCAGCCGTCTGCGCCTGAGCTGAGGAGCCTGTCATGCTGAGCCCATACATGTCGCCCGTGGAGCGGGTCTGGTTCTACAGCCTGCGTATTCTCTGCGGCTTGATCCTGCTGTTTCTGATCTTGCCAGTGCTGGTGATCGTGCCGCTGTCGTTCAATAGTGGCAGCTTCCTGGTGTACCCGCTGCAGGGCTTCTCGCTGCAGTGGTATCAGGACTTCTTCGGCTCGGCCGAATGGATGCGGGCGTTGAAAAACAGCATCATCGTTGCCCCAGCGGCCACGGTGCTGGCCATGGTGTTCGGCACGTTGGCGGCCATCGGCCTGACCCGTGGCGATTTCCCCGGCAAGTCGCTGGTGATGGCGCTGGTGATCTCGCCCATGGTGGTGCCGGTAGTGATCATCGGGGTGGCCAGTTACCTGTTCTTCGCCCCTCTGGGCATGGGCAACAGTTTCACCTCGCTGATTCTGGTGCATGCGGTACTGGGTGTGCCGTTCGTCATCATTACCGTGTCGGCGACGCTACAGGGGTTCAACTACAATCTGGTGCGTGCGGCGGCCAGCCTGGGAGCCTCGCCTCTGCTGGCTTTCCGCCGGGTGACCCTGCCGCTGATCGCGCCCGGTGTCATCTCTGGCGCCCTGTTTGCCTTTGCCACCTCGTTTGACGAGGTGGTGGTGACGCTGTTCCTCGCCGGACCGGAACAGGCAACTCTGCCGCGGCAGATGTTCAGTGGTATTCGCGAGAACCTGAGCCCGACCATTGCCGCGGCGGCGACCTTGCTGATTGCGTTCTCGGTGTTGTTGCTGCTGACCCTGGAATGGTTGCGTGGGCGTAGTGAGAAGCTGAGGACTCAACAGCCGGCTTGATGATGGGTTGCCTGTACCGGCCTCTTCGCGGCTAAAGTCGCGGAGGCCGGCACAAGTTGCGCTGGTCGACACCAATTGATACCAATCAGCCTTCATCGCTTTCCCTGAGTTACAATGCGCGCCACCGTGACTCTGCCAACAGGTGCGCCATGCAGCCCTACGCTATTGCCCCCTCCATTCTCTCTGCCGATTTTGCCCGCCTGGGTGAGGACGTCGACAAGGTATTGGCTGCGGGTGCAGACATCGTCCACTTCGATGTCATGGACAATCACTATGTCCCCAACCTGACCATCGGTCCGATGGTTTGCACCGCTCTGCGCAAGTACGGCGTTACTGCGCCGATCGACGTGCACCTGATGGTCAGCCCGGTTGACCGCATCATTGGCGACTTTATCGAAGCGGGTGCCACCTACATCACCTTCCACCCTGAAGCCACGCAGCACATCGACCGTTCGCTTCAGCTGATCAAGGATGGTGGTTGCAAGGCCGGCCTGGTGTTCAACCCGGCCACCAGCCTGGACGCCCTGAAGTATGTGATGGACAAGATCGACATGGTGCTGCTGATGAGCGTCAACCCAGGCTTCGGCGGGCAGAAGTTCATCCCCGGCACCCTCGACAAGCTGCGCGAAGCGCGTGCGCTGATCGACGCCAGTGGCCGTGATATCCGTCTGGAGATCGATGGTGGCGTGAACGTCAACAACATCCGCGAGATCGCTGCCGCTGGCGCCGACACCTTCGTGGCCGGCTCGGCGATCTTCAACGCCCCGGACTACCAGGAAGTGATCGCCAAGATGCGCGCCGAACTGGCCCTGGCCCGCCCATGAGTGGCTTCGAGCAGCTGTTCCCGGGGACGCTGCCAAGGCTGGTAATGTTCGATCTGGACGGTACCCTGATCGATTCCGTGCCTGACCTGGCCGCCGCCGTGGACCGCATGCTGCTCGAACTGGGGCGCCCGCCTGCTGGCCTTGAGGCAGTGCGCCAATGGGTTGGCAACGGCGCCCAGGTACTGGTGCGCCGCGCGTTGGCGGGCGGCATCGAGCATGCCGACGTGGACGATGCGCTGGCAGAACAGGCGCTGGCGCTGTTCATGGACGCTTATGCCGAAAGCCATGAACTTACCGTGGTTTATCCTGGCGTGCGCGACACCCTGCGCTGGCTGCGCAAGCAGGGCGTGGAGATGGCGCTGATTACCAACAAGCCTGAGCGCTTTGTTGGCCCGCTGCTGGACCAGATGAAGATCGGTAATTTCTTCCGCTGGATCATTGGTGGCGACACCCTGCCGCAGAAAAAGCCCGACCCGGCGGCGTTGCTGTTCGTCATGCAGATGGCCGGTGTTACCCCGCAGCAGTCCCTGTTTGTCGGTGATTCGCGCAGTGACGTGCAGGCGGCGAAGGCGGCTGGCGTGCAATGCGTGGGCCTGACCTACGGCTATAACCATGGCCGGCCGATCGACGACGAATCCCCCAGCCTGGTAATCGACGACCTGCGCGCATTGCTGCCCGGTTGCGCAGACCCGGCCACTGGGATAACGTTGGCGGACCTTCAAGCCTCACAAGACAGAGAGTCCACCGTGGCGGTTACTGGCAAATTCTGGATGAAAGTCATCAAGGCCTTGGCCCGTTGGCGTTGGCGCGCCTGACTTCAGCCTGCCGGCGTGTGCCGGCCCGTCCGTTTGCCTGACCTATTGCTGCTTGCCACGAGACCACTCATGAACCGCGAAGAATTCCTGCGCCTGGCCGCTGCCGGCTACAACCGTATTCCCTTGGCCTGTGAAACCTTGGCCGACTTCGACACGCCGCTGTCGATCTACCTGAAACTGGCTGACCAGCCCAACTCGTACCTGCTCGAATCGGTGCAGGGCGGCGAGAAGTGGGGCCGTTACTCGATGATCGGCTTGCCATCGCGCACCGTGATGCGTGTGCATGGCTACCATGTCAGCATCCTGCACGATGGCGTCGAGGTGGAAAGCTGCGAGGTCGAAGACCCGCTGACATTCGTTGAAACCTTCAAGGACCGCTACAAAGTTGCCGATATCCCCGGCCTGCCGCGTTTCAATGGCGGCCTGGTTGGCTACTTTGGCTACGACTGCGTGCGTTATGTAGAAAAGCGTCTGGGCGCCAGCCCCAACCCGGACCCGCTGGGCGTACCGGATATCCTGCTGATGGTGTCCGACGCGGTGGTGGTGTTCGACAACCTGGCGGGCAAGATGCACGCCATCGTGTTGGTCGACCCCGCTGAAGATCAGGCCTTCGAACAGGGCCAGGCACGTCTGCAAGGTTTGCTGGAAACCTTGCGCCAGCCAATCACCCCACGCCGCGGCCTGGACCTGAGCGGCCCGCCGGCGGCCGAGCCGGCGTTCCGCTCCAGCTACACCCGCGAGGATTACGAAAACGCCGTCGGTCGTATCAAGGAATACATCCTGGCCGGGGACTGTATGCAGGTGGTGCCGTCGCAGCGCATGTCGATCGACTTCAAGGCTGCGCCTATCGACCTGTATCGCGCGCTACGCTGCTTCAACCCGACGCCATACATGTACTTCTTCAACTTCGGGGACTTCCATGTGGTCGGCAGCTCGCCCGAAGTGCTGGTACGTGTCGAGGACAACCTGGTCACCGTGCGCCCGATTGCCGGTACTCGCCCGCGTGGTGCGACCGAAGAGGCCGATCGTGCGCTGGAAGACGACCTGCTGTCGGACGACAAGGAAATTGCCGAGCACCTGATGCTGATCGATCTGGGCCGCAACGATGTCGGCCGTGTGTCTTCGACCGGCAGTGTGCGCCTGACCGAGAAGATGGTGATCGAGCGTTACTCCAACGTGATGCACATTGTTTCCAACGTTACCGGCCAGCTGCGTGAAGGCCTGACGGCGATGGATGCACTGCGGGCGATTCTGCCGGCTGGCACCTTGTCGGGTGCGCCCAAGATCCGCGCGATGGAGATCATCGACGAGCTGGAACCGGTCAAGCGTGGGGTTTACGGCGGTGCTGTCGGCTATTTTGCCTGGAACGGCAACATGGATACCGCAATTGCCATTCGTACTGCGGTGATCAAGGATGGCGAGCTGCATGTGCAGGCCGGTGGCGGCATCGTTGCCGACTCGGTGCCTGCGCTGGAATGGGAAGAAACCATCAACAAGCGCCGGGCGATGTTCCGTGCGGTGGCGTTGGCCGAGCAGACTTCCGCCAGATAAATTGATTGGGGCTGCTGCGCAGCCCATTCGCGGGTAAACCACGCTCCTACAAGGTTGTGTAGGAGCGGGTTCACCCGCGAAAGGGCCGGGCCTGCTGGCCAATTTTCACCCGCGGTTCACCGTTGCCGCCGCCACCGTATTCGCGGGTAAACCCGTTCCTACAAGTGTTGCGCAAGCCTAAGGCATACTAGGCCGTCGTAAAAGCGGGTTCACCCGCGAATGGGCCGCAAAGCGGCCCCCAGCAATTCAAAAGTCCACGCTAACCCCCACGCTAACGCCCTGCTGCGTCAACTCATCACTCTTGCGCCAATTGTAGTTCCCGCGCAAATGCACCCCTGCCACCAGTTCATGGCTCACACCCAGGCTCGCCCGGGTCAGGTCGCTGTGCGGCGTATACCCGGTCAGGGTGAAATCATTCGCTGGCAAGCTGGTCAGGTGCATTGTCACATCCTGCTGGTCGTCCTCGAACTCATGCTCCTGCGCCACCTCGGCAAAAAGCCGGGTATTTGGCTGTACCTGCACACTGCCCAACAGCCCCACGCCCAGGCGACGTGACGTGCGCTCCTGGTCATCGAAGCCAAGCGCCGTCGAGCGCCCGCTCTTCTCTTCGTAGCCATCCACCTTCACCCGCGCATAGTCGGCACTGATGAAAGGTGCCAACTGCCAGTTGCTGGTGTCGGCCGCCAGGTTGTAGCCCAGCCGCCCGGACATTGCCCAGGCCTCGCCGTCGGTGTCGCCTTTTTCACTGCGGTCATTCACGCCCAGGGCGAAGGTACGCTTGAGGTCGCTATAGTCCAGGTGCCCGGCGGTCAGCGCCGCGTCGGCCCACCAGCGGTCCTGACGGTATTGGGCAAAGGCGCTGGCCATATAGCTGTTCAGCTTGTAGTCCGAATCCTGTTCGCCGGCTTCCAGCTTCTGGCGGTACGCACCGCCGGCCAGGCCCAGGCGCCATGCGTCGTTCAGGCGATAGCTGCCGCCCACGGTCAGGTTGTAGCCGCGGCCGTCACCGCTGGCCGCGCTGCGCTGGCCGTCGAAGTCCAGGTCCTGAGCGCCACTGGCGACAAAGGCTTGCCATTGGCCAACGGCTTGCCAAGGCGTCTGCCACTGATTGCGCAACTCATCCTGATGAGCCCGCAGGCTGGCGTGGGCCATTTCCGGTAGCAGAGTCAGTTCCCAGGGGGCTGCGAGGATCGAGTAGGCGTAATCGGCAATCAGCTGCTGACCCGCGATAGTCGGGTGGACCGAGTCGTTGAACAGCAGTTTGGTCGGGTTTGGCGTTGTGCCGTTGATCCCGTACACCGGGTTTTCCACGCAGCTATCGCCGCTGTAGCAGGTGCCGACCAGGTTCTGGTCGCTGGCCAGGCCGAACTGACTGGGGCTGGACAGCGCCTCGCTCAACAGCACAGGGATGTTCAGTGGGATGATCTGGGCATCGATCTGCCCTAGCTGGCTGATCAGTGACTGGTTGAACGCAGCGGAGAGCAGTGACAGTGGGTTTTGCTGTGGCGTGCCGCTGAAATTGGGCGTTTGGCCGAGGTCAGGTAGCAGCCAGACCATGATGTAGCGCGCGCCTCCTTGCTGAAGGGCTTGGGCACTGGCAGCCAGGCGGGCGCCGGCGGCTACGGCGTCGGCCGGGCTATTCACCAGGCCCTGCAGGAAGTCGTTACCGCCACCTGTCAGGTAATACAAGGCATTTGGGTCGGCGCGCAGGCCGTTGGCCAGGTAGCCGGGGCGCTCGCGCAGCACCAACCCGGCATTGGGGTTTCCTGGTGGGATGACGGTCTCGGACGTTGTCGTGATCGAGTCCAGGATCTGTTGGGTGGTGTACCCGCCAACTGCCCAGTTATTACCATCGGGCTGGATGCCTATGGATGTCGACGGGTTCAGGTCGCCAGGCGCGACGCCCAGGCGGCCACCGAGGATCATCGGTGACACCGGAGCGAAGTTGCCGTCGGCATCGCGGTTGGTGAAACGCGCGCCTGGGGTACCGCCGCTCAGGTCGGGAAACTGCCCTGCATCGGCGAGGCTGTCGCCAAACACGATGAGGGTTGAATAGGGCGAAGGGCCGGCCAACGCCTGGCTACAGGCCAAGGCCAGTGAAGCGAGGGTAAAGCGCAATAACGGGGCTTTTCGCATCAGGGAACATCCTTTTCTTTGTTTTTATCAGGACAACCCCATCGACCTTAGCAAATCGTAGTGCTTCGCTCCCAAGTCCATTCGTTTCCCCGTGTTTACAGGCGTATTGCGCCCGTCGCCCCGGTAGGCTACTGTGCCGGGACGTATGAGCGAGACCTATCCTGTGTTGATCGTCAGCAAACTCTTGATGCGCGTAATCAAGGCCCACGCCCGTTGGCGTTGGCGCGCCTGACTTTATCCCCTGCCGGCCCGCCCGGCCCGCCCCCGTTTGCCTTCTCGTTTACCGCCCGTTGTGGCAAAGCCGCGCCTGTGGCTGGTGCAGGAAGGTTCGAATCATGAAGTCAGTAGATTCAAGAGGTTTAACACCATGTTACTGATGATCGACAATTACGACTCATTCACTTACAACGTCGTTCAGTACCTTGGCGAGCTGGGTGCCGAGGTCAAGGTCATTCGCAATGACGAATTGACCATCGCCCAGATCGAGGCCCTCAACCCTGAGCGCATCGTCGTATCCCCGGGCCCGTGCACCCCAAGCGAGGCGGGCGTGTCTATCGAGGCCATCCTGCATTTCGCCGGGAAGTTGCCAATCCTCGGTGTATGCCTGGGCCACCAGTCAATCGGGCAGGCCTTTGGCGGCGACGTTGTACGTGCACGCCAGGTCATGCACGGGAAGACCAGCCCGGTATATCACCGCGACCTGGGCGTGTTCGCCAGCCTTAACAACCCGCTGACCGTGACCCGTTACCACTCGCTGGTGGTAAAGCGTGAAACCTTGCCCGACTGCCTGGAAGTGACCGCCTGGACCTCCCATGCTGACGGTTCGGTCGATGAGATCATGGGCCTGCGCCACAAGACGCTGAATATCGAAGGGGTGCAATTCCACCCTGAGTCGATCCTGACCGAGCAGGGCCACGAACTGTTCGCCAACTTCCTCAAGCAGACCGGCGGCCGCCGTTAAGGATCGAACATGGACATCAAGAATGCGTTGAGCCGTATCGTCGGCCAGTTGGACCTTACTACCGAAGAAATGCGCGAGGTCATGCGCCAGATCATGACCGGTCAGTGCAGCGAGGCGCAGATAGGCGCGTTCCTGATGGGCATGCGCATGAAAAGCGAAAGCATCGACGAAATCGTCGGTGCGGTGTCGGTGATGCGTGAGCTGGCCGAAAAGGTCGAGCTGCAAAGCCTCGATGGTGTCGTCGATATTGTCGGGACCGGCGGTGATGGCGCCAACATCTTCAACGTGTCCACCGCTTCGTCCTTCGTCCTGGCGGCGGCGGGTTGTCCGGTGGCCAAACATGGTAACCGCGCAGTATCGGGCAAGAGCGGCAGTGCCGACCTGCTGGAAGCTGCCGGCATCTACCTGAACCTGACGCCGACTCAAGTGGCACGCTGCATCGACAGCCTGGGCATCGGCTTCATGTTCGCGCAAAGTCACCACTCGGCCATGAAACATGCCGCTGGCCCACGTCGAGAACTGGGGTTGCGCACCCTGTTCAATATGCTCGGCCCGCTTACGAATCCGGCCGGAGTGAAGCACCAGGTGGTCGGTGTGTTCGCGCAAACCCTTTGCCGCCCGCTGGCTGAGGTGCTGCAGCGCCTGGGGAGCAAGCATGTGCTGGTCGTACACTCGAAGGATGGTCTGGACGAGTTCAGCCTGGCTGCACCCACCTTCGTTGCCGAACTGAAAAACGGCGAAATCACTGAATATTGGGTAGAGCCGGAAGACCTCGGCATGAAGAGCCAGAGCCTTCATGGCCTGGCTGTCGAGAGCCCTCAGGCTTCGCTGGAGTTGATCCGCGATGCGCTGGGCCGGCGCAAGACCGAGAACGGTCAGAAGGCCGCCGAGATGATCGTGCTTAATGCTGGCGCGGCGCTGTATGCCGCTGACCATGCTATGAGCCTGAAAGCCGGTGTAGAACTGGCCCATGATGTACTGCACACCGGCTTGGCCTGGGAAAAGCTGCAGGAATTGGGTGCCTTTACTGCAGTATTCAAGGTGGAGAACGAAGCATGAGTGTGCCGACGGTGCTGGAAAGGATCATTGCCCGCAAGTTCCAGGAAGTGGCTGAGCGCAGTGCGCGCGTCAGCCTCGCCGAACTGGAGGGCCTGGCCAAGGCCGCTGACGCCCCGCGAGGCTTCGCCAATGCGCTGATCGAGCAGGCCAAGCGCAAGCAGCCAGCGGTGATTGCCGAAATCAAGAAAGCGTCGCCAAGCAAGGGCGTGATCCGCGAGCACTTCGTGCCAGCGGAAATCGCGGTCAGCTACGAGAAGGGCGGGGCCACCTGCCTGTCGGTGTTGACCGATGTCGATTATTTCCAGGGTGCCGATGAGTACTTGCAGCAGGCCCGCGCGGCGGTTTCGCTGCCGGTGATCCGCAAGGACTTCATGGTCGACCCTTACCAGATCGTCGAAGCCCGGGCCCTGGGCGCAGATTGCGTACTGCTGATCGTGTCGGCGCTGGATGACGTGAAGATGGCTGAACTGGCGGCCACCGCCAAGGACGTCGGCCTCGACGTGCTGGTAGAAGTGCACGATGGCGATGAACTGGAGCGCGCGCTTAAAACCCTGGATACACCGCTGGTTGGGGTGAACAACCGCAACCTGCACACCTTCGAGGTCAGCCTGGAAACCACCCTTGACCTGCTGCCGCGCATTCCGCGCGACCGTCTGGCGATTACCGAAAGCGGTATTCTTAACCGGGCCGATGTGGAGCTGATGGCAATCAACGAGGTTTACTCGTTCCTGGTGGGAGAGGCGTTCATGCGCGCCGAGCAGCCTGGCCTGGAATTACAGCGGCTGTTCTTCCCCGAGCAGGTGAAGAAGACTGTTCAGCAACTGGACTGATCAAATGAAGCCGGCGTTTTTGCCGGCTTTTTTGTACCTGTAATGGCCGCGTCGCGGGCAAGCCCGCCCCTACACGGGGACGCGCCCTGTTGTAGGCGCGGGTTTACCGCGAAGAGGCCCTTGAAATCAACATCATAGGTGGATCAATGACCGATCAACCCCTGGCCCTGAGCGTCGAACAAGGCCTGCACGCCGAGCAGGAACTGCTGGCCGCCGTCTGCCGCGGCGAACGCGAGAATGGTGTGCTGTTCTGGCGCCCCACCGACCACGCGCTGGTCATGCCTCGGCGCATGAGCCGGCTGGGCAACTTCGAGGTCGCCTGCGCGGAACTGGCTATTGCTGGCTGGCCGGTGCTGCTGCGAGAAACCGGCGGCGAGCCAGTGCCTCAGTCGCATTCGACAGTGAACGTTGCACTGGTCTACGCCGCACCGCGCAGCGAAGGCGACCACGGCCGTATCGAAAATGCCTACGAGCGCCTGTGTCTGCCGCTGTGCGATGTGCTGCGCGAGTGGGGCGGTGTAGCGTCAGTCGGGGAAATCGACGGGGCCTTCTGCGATGGCCGCTACAACGTCAACCTCAATGGCCGCAAACTGGTGGGTACCGCCCAGCGCTGGCGTCAGGGCCTGGGTGGCAAGCGTCCGGTGGTGTTGGTGCACGGTGCGCTGCTGCTGGACAACGAGCGTGAGTCGATGGTGGCGGCGGTCAACCGCTTCAACGAGTGCTGTGAGCTGGAGCAACGCTGTCGCGCCGATGCGCACATCGCCTTGCACGAAGTGGCGCCGGCAGCGCCCTGGTTCGAGCGCCTTTCGCAGGCCTACGCCAAGGTGCTGGCCGAGTTGCCCAAGGACTAGCGGGTACCGTAGACCACCATGGTCTTGCCCTTGACCTGCACCAGGCTGCGTTCCTCGAGGTCCTTGAGAACGCGGCCGACCATTTCCCGAGAGCAACCGACGATTCGGCCGATTTCCTGACGGGTAATCTTGATTTGCATGCCATCGGGGTGGGTCATGGCGTCGGGCTGCTTGCACAGTTCCAGCAGGCAACGGGCAACTCGCCCGGTTACGTCGAAAAATGCCAAATCGCCAACCTTGCGCGTAGTGTTGCGCAGGCGCTGGGCCATTTGACTGCCCAGGGCGTAGAGGATTTCAGGGTCCTGGCGCGCCAGTTCGCGAAACTTTTCGTAGCTGATTTCGGCCACTTCGCATTCGGTCTTGGCGCGTACCCAGGCACTGCGCTGCTGCTCGCCATCAACGGGCTCGAACAGGCCTAACTCGCCAAAGAAATCGCCATGGTTGAGGTAGGCGATGATCATTTCATGGCCGTCGTCGTCCTCGATGATGATGGTTACCGAACCCTTGATGATGAACGACAGTGTTTCGGCCCGGTCGCCGGCGCAGATGATGTTGCTTTTGGCGGTGTAGCGGCGGCGCTGGCAATGCACCAGCAGTTTGTCGATGTTCTTGATCTTGGCGGGTAGGGCAGAGGCGACCATCACGAAATCCTGTTCGATACGAGGCATAGGCTTTTTATAGAGGCTGGCTGGCGGAAAGCGCCAGTCATTTGGCGCCAGCTTATCAGACACTACGGTATGTTTCGGTAGTAAACCGACACGTCACGTACTTTTCCCACAGCCGCACAAGGTCTAAGCTGACACCCTTTTCCGAAAATCAGGAGTCCAGGTAGATGAAGGCACGTATCCAGTGGGCCGGTGAGGCGATGTTCCTCGGCGAATCGGGGAGCGGCCATGTCGTCGTGATGGATGGCCCGCCCGAGGCCGGTGGCCGCAACCTGGGTGTGCGCCCGATGGAAATGCTGCTGTTGGGCCTGGGTGGCTGCAGCAGCTTTGACGTGGTCAGCATCCTGAAGAAGTCGCGCCAGGCGGTGGAAAGCTGCGAGGCATTTCTGGAGGCAGAGCGCGCCAGCGAAGACCCGAAGGTGTTCACCAAGATTCACATGAACTTCGTGGTGAAGGGGCGTGGGCTGAAAGAAGCGCAGGTCAAGCGGGCGGTGGAGCTGTCGGCGGAAAAGTATTGCTCGGCTTCGATCATGCTCGAGCGTGCCGGGGTTGAGATTACCCATGGGTATGAAATCGTAGAGCTGGGTTAAGGCTGAGATTCCGGGGCCGCTTTGCAGCCCTTGTGGAAGCGGGTGAGCCCGCTCCCACCTGCGGCCCGGGCGAGCTTCAGTCGCGCAGGGCCGGAAGGGCCATCCGCAACCATTGCGGAAGACTGCTTCTTAGCGCCTGGCTCAACCGCTCCCGGCGCTTTTGGTAAACCAGGCCAAGCCAGATAACCCCCAGCCCGATCATGGTTAGCACCACCGGGAACAGCAACGACTGGGCAAACACCTCGTACGACAGATATCCCAGATAAGCCGCCACCCCCAGCGCACCAAACACCATGAACACCGGCCGACGCAGCAGCACCGCCATGCCCATCAGCGCAATGTTGATCAGGCAGTACATGGCCTTGCCCAACTCACTGCCGCTGTCCAGCAGCGTCAACCCGCCCCAGAATGCTGCCAGCCCGGCGAGGTAACCCCAACGGGCGTAGTCCTCACGCGTGCGGCCGTCTATCACGAGGATAACCACCAGCAAGCCCAGCCCAAACCACAGGGAGACGTGGCGACGCTGCTCCCAACTGAACGGTGAGCCGAAGAACCACTCGCTAAGGTCCATCGACATGAACCACAAGGCCACGGACATTGGCATGACGACGAACGGGTAGGGGATCAGCCGAAGCATTAGCAGCCCGGCAAGCACCGTGGCTGCTTCCATCGCCAGCCAGCCGCCTTGCACGTAGGTGTAGTACTGGTGGTAGTCAGCCTGCGCATCGTCCTGTGGCCACCAGCCGAGCATGCGTTCGATAGCGAATACCGCCAGCGGCACGATGCTGACGGCTACTGCTGCCAGCACGCCAGCGGCGACGGGCTGGGCGCGGCGTTGCAGATTGAGGGCGAACAAGGTGATCAGCAGGATATAGAGGCTGGCGATGATCAACAGCGCGCCGTCACCGAGGCTCATCCAGGCCTCGGTGAGCAACCAGCCCATTGCCGCCATGATCAGCATGGCGCCAAAGTAGAAGGCAACATGGGCCAGCTGAAAGCTGCCACGTGGTGCGGGTTGCTGGCGCAGGAATGCCAACAGGCTTTGGTCCTGGCCTGGTTGGAGAATGCCTGCTTGCACGGCGCGCGCCAGGTCCTTGGCGTCGAATCGATCCGTCATGGTGATGCCTTCAGATGCGGTATGTGCTCTTGGTCATGACCTTGGCCAGCAAGCTCATGCCAAAGCGGACGGGGGCCGGGAAGCGATAACCACCGGCTTCCAGTGCAGACTCGGCGTGCTGCTCTTCGTCGATGCGCATCTGCTCGAGAATGGCCCGGGATTTTTCATCTTCGTGCGGGAGTTGCTCCAGGTGCTCGTCGAGGTGCTTGCACACCTGATGTTCGGTAGCGGCGACGAAGCCCAGGCTGACCTTGTCGCTGACCAGCCCGGCCAGTGCGCCAATGCCGAACGACATGCCGTAGAACAGAGGGTTGAGCACGCTCGGGTGGCTGTTCAGCTGGCGAATGCGCTGCTCGCACCAGGCCAGGTGGTCGATTTCTTCCTCAGCGGCGTGCTCCATGGCCTTGCGCACTTCGGGCAGCTTGGCGGTCAGGGCCTGGCCTTGGTACAACGCCTGGGCGCAGACTTCACCGGTATGGTTGATGCGCATCAGCCCGGCAATATGGCGGGCCTGTTGCTCGTCCAGGTCAACGTCTGGCTGGACGATGGCCGGCGATGGCCGGGCGGGTTGGCCGCTGAAAGGCAGCAAGGTGCGCATGGCGGTATCGGCCTGCAGCAACAAGCGGTCGAGCGGCGAGTAGTGACGTTCGGTAGCCATCGGGCACCTCCGCAAGAATGTGCCCGACAGTTTACCGCAATAGCGGCGGGGTCGCTTGCCGTGGGTCAGCCCGGTGGCCAGTTCATCTGGCGCTGGCCAAGCACGTGCATATGGATGTGGTAGACAGTCTGGCCGCCTTTGGGGTTGCAGTTCATGACCACGCGGAAACCTTCCTCGCAGCCTTGTTCGACAGCCAGGCGCTGGGCGGTGAACAGGATGTGGCCAGCCAGGGCCTTGTCTTCTTCGGTCAGGTCATTGAGGGTGCGAATGTGCTTTTTCGGGATGACCAGAAAATGTACCGGTGCCGCGGGTGCAATGTCCTTGAAGGCCAGGATCTGGTCGTCTTCATAGATGATATCTGCCGGGATTTCCCGGTTGATGATTTTGAGGAATAGATCGTCCACAGCACTTGCTCCATGGTGAGGGTCGGGCCGAGTGTACTCAGCCGGGCGCCGCTCGCCCAGTGGCTATTCCATGCCTAAGGGGCAATAGCGGCGGTGGATGGCCCCGGCCAGCTTGCGCACCAGCCAGCGCGGCAACAGCCGCGGTGCGAACGCCAGCCAGCGGTTGCGCCGGCCAGGCATGATCAGTGCGCGGTTCTTGTCCAGTGCCCGCACGGTGTACAGCGCCACTTCCTCGGGGCTGAGACAGCGCGGCTTGCCATCGAGCCGCGCAATGCGCCGGCGTGCGGAACGTACCGGGCCAGGGCACAGTACAGAGACCTTGATGCCGGTGCGCTTGAGTTCTTCGCGCAGGGCCTGGGAAAAGCTCAGCACATAGGCCTTGCTGGCGGCATAGGCGGCCATCCATGGGCCAGGCGCCACCCCGGCCAGGCCGGCGACGTTGAGAATCTGCCCGCCACCCTGCACAGCCATCAGGTTACCGATGGCGTGACACAGGCGGCTCAGGGCCAGCACGTTGACTTCCAGCAGATCTTGTTCGTCGGCCCATTCATGGGCCAGGAACGGCCCATAGGTGCGCAAGCCCGCGCAGTTGACCAGCAAATCGATACGCCGCTCACCTTCTTCCAGCTCTAGCACGAAGCCTGAAAGGCGCAACGGCTGACTGAGGTCGCAGGCGCGGAACAGCACCTCGACACCGAAACGCTGGGTCAGCTCGATGGCGACAGGCTCCAGCGTTTCTCGTTGGCGTGCCACCAGGATCAGGTTGCGCCCGCGCCGTGCCAGCGCTTCCGCCAAGGCCAGGCCCAGGCCGCTGGAAGCACCAGTGATCATGGCGTAACGGGTCATGCAAGGCTCCTGGGGGCGGAAGAGGGCGCCTAGTGTACAACTTGCCCGTGCAAGGTGTTGCCTTTTGCTACAAGGCGCGGGCGCGCAAAACCTGGCAGCGTTCCAGGGCTTGTCGGTACTCGCCATGCAGGCGCTCGATCAATGCGCTGGCGCTGGGCAGGTCATGGATTGCACCGACGCCCTGGCCCGCTGACCATACGGTCTTCCAGGCCTTGGCTTCGTCATCGATCGGCTTGAGCTTGCCTTGCACCTGCCCGCCTTTGAGGGCGTTCATGTCGTAGCCGGCCTGCTCCAGGCTCTGGCGCAGGAAGCTGGCGGGGATGCCGGACACCACGGGTGTGTGGATGATGTCGGCGGCATGGGCATCCAGCAGCATCTGTTTGTAGGCGCCCTGAGCCTGGCTTTCTGTGGTGGCGATGAAGCGCGTGCCCATGTACGCCAAGTCCGCCCCCAGCAGTTGTGCGGCCAGGATTTCGTGGCCGTGGTTAATGCAACCAGCCAGCAGCAGGGTCTTGTCGAAGAACTGGCGAATTTCTGCGGCCAGGGCGAACGGGCTCCAGGTGCCGGCATGGCCGCCTGCGCCTGCGGCGACGGCGATAAGGCCATCGACACCCGCTTCGGCGGCTTTTTCGGCATGCCGGCGGGTGGTGACATCGTGGAGCACCAGGCCGCCGTAGCCGTGTACGGCATCGACCACTTCCTTTACTGCCCCCAGGCTGGTGATAACGATTGGTACACGGTGTGCGACGCACAAGGCCAAGTCGGCCTGCAGGCGCGGGTTGGTCGGGTGGACGATCAGGTTGACGGCGTAGGGCGCTGGCGCCTGCAGTTGAGCCAGGCCTGCCTCGATCTCTTCCAGCCAAGCCTTGAAGCCAGCGCTGTCGCGTTGGTTCAGTGCCGGGAAACTGCCAACCACGCCGCTGGCGCAGCAGGCCAGCACCAATTGGGGGTTGGAGATGAGGAACATCGGCGCGGCAACCACGGGCAGCCGCAGGCGTTGTTCGAGCGAGGCAGGTAGCGACATGGCAAGGCTCCTTGAGCGGGTGGCTATGTCAGAACGGTTTCACCACCACCAGAATGACGATACCCAGCAGGATCAGCACGGGCACTTCGTTGAACCAGCGATAGTAGACGTGGCTGCGGGTGTTGGTGCCATTGGCGAAGCGTTTGCGCTGGGCACCGCACACGTGATGGTAGCCGGTCAGTAGGATCACCAGGGTGAGCTTGGCATGCAGCCACCCCTGGCTCAGCCAGCCGGGGGTGAGGTACAGCATCCAGGCGCCAAAAACGTAGGTGGCGATCATCGCCGGATTCATGATGCCGCGGTACAGCTTGCGCTCCATGGTCGCAAAGCGTTCCTGGCTGATGCTGTCCTGGCTCTGGGCGTGGTAGACGAACAGCCTGGGCAGGTAGAACAGGCCGGCGAACCAGCAGACCACGCTGACGATATGCAGCGCTTTGATCCATAGGTAAAGCATGGAGGGAGTTCCTTCAGGTAATCACGGTCGTCAGATAGTAGTGGTCAAGCGCCCGAAGGGTCACCCGAAGAGTTGTTACAGGCGCCCTGCGCCCCTATTATCGTGCGCTTTCCAGACGGCTCGTTGATAAGGGGCAAGCGTTATGATCAAGGTCGGTATCGTCGGCGGCACGGGTTACACCGGCGTCGAACTGTTGCGTCTGCTGGCACAGCATCCACAGGCCGAAGTGGCGGTCATTACTTCGCGCTCCGAGGCGGGCGTGGCGGTGGCGGACATGTACCCGAACCTGCGCGGCCACTATGACGGGTTGGCGTTCAGCGTGCCGGACAGCAAGGCTCTGGGGGCCTGTGATGTGGTGTTCTTCGCCACCCCGCATGGTGTTGCCCACGCCCTGGCCGGTGAGCTGCTGGCGGCCGGCACCAAGGTGATCGACCTGTCTGCCGACTTCCGCCTGCAGGATGCCGCCGAGTGGGGCAAGTGGTACGGTCAGCCCCATGGCGCGCCTGAGCTGCTCAAGGACGCGGTATACGGCCTGCCAGAAGTGAACCGCGAGAAGATCCGCCAGGCGCGTCTGATCGCTGTGCCGGGTTGCTACCCGACTGCCACCCAGCTGGGCTTCCTGCCGCTGCTGGAAGCGGGCCTGGCCGATGCGTCGCGCCTGATCGCCGACTGCAAGTCGGGTGTCAGCGGTGCTGGCCGTGGCGCCGCGGTCGGTTCGCTGTTCTGCGAAGCCGGCGAGAGCATGAAGGCCTATGCAGTCAAGGGGCATCGTCACTTGCCAGAAATCAGCCAGGGCTTGCGCCTGGCCGCAGGCAAGGATATCGGCCTGACGTTCGTGCCGCACCTGACGCCGATGATCCGTGGTATCCACGCCACCCTGTACGCAAACGTGGTCGATACCTCGGTCGACCTGCAGGCGCTGTTCGAGAAACGCTATGCCGATGAACCGTTCGTCGACGTGATGCCAGCAGGCAGCCATCCGGAAACCCGTAGCGTGCGTGGTGCCAACGTCTGCCGCATTGCCGTTCATCGCCCGCAGGGTGGTGACCTGGTGGTGGTGCTGTCGGTGATCGACAACCTGGTCAAGGGCGCCTCCGGCCAGGCGGTGCAGAACCTCAACATCCTGTTCGGGCTGGATGAACGCATGGGCCTGTCCCATGCCGGCTTGCTGCCGTAAGGCCACCAGCATTGGAAAAGGCCCGCGTCGTGCGGGCCTTTTTGCAGGTCGCGACTAAAGCCGCACAATTCTTGACCGATTTTCTCGGGAAAGCGGATAATGCGCGTCATCGAGTTTTATGGCGGCTACCGCGCCGGGAGAATCAACATGAGCGTCGAAACCTTCACCTCTACCGGTCTGGAATTTACCCACGGGGCAGCCCAGAAGGTGAAGAACCTGGTCAATGAGGAAGGCAATGAGCGTCTGAAGCTGCGAGTGTTCGTTACCGGTGGCGGTTGCTCCGGCTTCCAGTACGGCTTCACCTTCGATGAAGACGTGGCCGAAGATGACACCATTGTCGAGCGCGAGGGCGTTTCCCTGGTGGTCGACCCGATGAGCTTCCAGTACCTGGCGGGTGCCGAAGTGGACTACCAGGAAGGCCTGGAAGGTTCGCGGTTCGTGATCAAGAACCCGAATGCCGCGACCACCTGCGGTTGCGGGTCTTCGTTCTCGATCTAAGGGCTGGGCATACGAAAACGCCGCGCAATCGCGCGGCGTTTTGCTTTCTGGCGTAGCGGCTATGCCGGGTAGATTGCACCCAGTACGCGCAGGCCCTTGGCGGCAGTGACGCTGGGGCGGTTGGCGGCGATACCCTCCAGGCAGCAGTGAGCCAGCCAGGCGAAGGCCATGGCTTCGACCCAGTCCGGGTCTACGCCATAGGCGCCAGTGCTTGCGACACGGGCCGCCGGTAGCAGCTGGCCAAGACGGGCCATCAGCGCGCCGTTGCGGGCGCCCCCACCACAGACCAACAGCGCCTCGGTGCCTTGCTGGGCTTTGCCAAGCGAATCGATGATGCTGCGTGCGGTCAGCTCCAGCAGTGTCGCCTGCACGTCCTGGGCCCGGTATGCCGGCAGGTTGGCCAGGTGGCGATCCAGCCAAGGCAGGTTGAACACCTCGCGGCCGGTACTCTTGGGGCCGCTGCCGGCAAAGAACGGGTCAGCCATCAGTGCGCTGAGCAACCCGGGCTGAACCACACCTGAGGCAGCCCAGGCGCCATCTGCATCGTAGGCGTGGCCGTGCTCGCGCTCGATCCAGGCATCCAGCAGCACGTTCCCCGGGCCGCAATCGAACCCATGAACTGGCTTGTCCTGCTCGATCAGGCTGAGGTTGCTGAAACCGCCTACGTTGAGGATTGCCAGGCGTCGGCCAAGCTGGCTGAACAGGGTTTCGTGGAAGGCCGGTACCAGTGGCGCGCCCTGGCCACCGGCAGCCACATCGCGACGGCGGAAGTCGGCGACCACGCTGATGCCGGTCAGCTCGGCGAGCAGTGCGGGGTTACCGATCTGCACAGTAAAGCCGCGGGACGGTTCATGGCGAATGGTCTGACCGTGGCTGCCAATGGCGCGAATGGCTTCGGGCTTCAGTCCCTGGCGAGCCAGCAGTTGGCGGATACCTTCGCCGGCCAGGCTGGCCCAGCGGTTTTCCGCCAGTGCGGCACGGGCAATCTCGTCAGTGCCGCTGCTGCACAGGGCCAGCAGGTCCTTGCGCAGGTCCGGGGGCATGGGCAGGTAGTGGGTGGCGAGCAGTTCAAGCTGCTCGCCTTGTTCGATCAGGGCGATATCCAGGCCATCGAGGCTGGTACCGGACATCACCCCCAGGTAGAGCGCCATGGGTTAGCGCTTGTTCGCTGCGAGCAGGGTGGCCTTTTCCTGATCCATGCGGGCAATCAGCGGCTGGCTCTGCTGCAGGAAGCGCTGACGCTCGTTCTTGGCAATCGGGTCAGCCATTGGCACCTTCTGGCTCAGCGGGTCGACGTGCACGCCGTTGACCTGGAACTCGTAGTGCAGGTGTGGTCCGGTGGACAGGCCGGTAGTGCCGATGTAGCCAATGATCTGGCCCTGTTTGACCGTACTGCCGGTCTTGATGCCTTTGGCAAAGCCCTGCATGTGGCCATACAGCGTTTTGTAGCGGTTGCCATGCTGAATGATCACGGTATTGCCGTAGCCACCACGGCGCCCGGCCAGTTCGATGCGACCGTCACCGGCTGCCTTGATCGGCGTACCTCGTGGGGCCGCGTAGTCGACGCCTTTGTGGGCGCGGATCTTGTTCAGGATGGGGTGCTTGCGACCGGCGGAAAAGCGCGAGCTGATGCGGGCGAAGTCCACCGGGGTACGGATGAAGGCCTTGCGCAGGCTGTTGCCGTCGGCGGTGTAGTAGGTAGTGTTGCCCTGCTTGTTGGTGTAGCGCACGGCAGTGTAGGTTTTGCCGCGGTTGGTGAAGCGCGCAGAGAGGATGTTACCGGTGCCGACGACCTTGCCGTCCATCACCTTCTGTTCGTAGACCACGTCGAACTCGTCCCCTGGGCGAATATCCTGGGCGAAGTCGATGTCGTAACCCAGCACGCGGGCCATGTCCATGGTCATGCTGTGGGACAGGCCGGCGCGCTGGGCGGAAGCAGACAGCGAGCTCTTGATCACGCCGTGGGCATAGGCGGTGCGTATCACCGGCTTGCTGATTTCACGGTTGAATGTGTAGCCCTTGGCGGTTTTGGTCAGGCGAATGGTTTCGAGGTTGCTGACTTTGCTGTGCAGACTGGCCAGCTGGCCATCCTTGTCGAGCTCGAATTGCAAGACCTGGCCGTGCTTGAGCTGGCTGAACTGCTTGGCCTGCTTGTTGCTGGCCAGCAAGTCATGCACAGCATTGGCGGGCAGGCCGACCTTGGCGAACAGGGTGGACAGGGTATCGCCGCGGGCCACGGTGACTTCGCGGTGGCCAGGCTCCTTGGCGGCCTCGGCAACCGGTTCGGCGGCCGGGGCCTGCTGATCGGCCTTCTGGGTTTCGGGGGTAGCCTCTTCGATCTGGGCGAAAGGCGAGCCTTGCTCACCTTCGCTTTGCACCAGGGGCGCGGCGCGGGATTCGTCTTTCAGCTGCTCGGCAGGGCTTTCGAGCTCGAGGTTGAGGGTAGTTTTCTTGGCTTCCACTTCGCTGGAAGGAAATACCAGCAAAGCCAGGCTGAGCAGGGCGGCGATGCCGCTGGCGGCCAACAGATGGCT
Organism: Pseudomonas sp. USTB-Z; assembly: GCF_019691255.1. Classification (NCBI taxonomy): domain Bacteria; kingdom Pseudomonadati; phylum Pseudomonadota; class Gammaproteobacteria; order Pseudomonadales; family Pseudomonadaceae; genus Pseudomonas; species Pseudomonas sp. USTB-Z. The sequence continues at coordinate 1,566 of NZ_JAECZP010000029.1, read as the reverse complement.
CTTCGGATAAAGCGGGGGCGCTTTAGGCGGTTCGTTGGTCATGGGCAAGGTGACTTTGAAAAAGGTGAAATGGAAAAGATGAATGACATGATGAAGATGAAATAACTGTATAAAATATAACCAAATCCATTTTCACGCAAGGGCGCGTAGACGCCGCAAGCCTGTGTTCGGGTCACATTCCTTTGCGAAACTTGTATTTGACGGCCGATCTTGTATGGTTGGCTCCCCCTGAATCTGAGCCTTGCGGGTTTGTCTATGAAGTCGGTTGAAGAGCAGCTGGCGCTTATCAAGCGCGGTGCGGAAGAAGTACTGGTCGAGTCGGAACTGGTGGAGAAGCTCAAGCGCGGCCAACCTCTGCGCATCAAGGCCGGCTTCGACCCGACCGCTCCGGACCTGCACCTGGGTCACACGGTGCTGATCAACAAGCTGCGCCAGTTCCAGGATCTGGGCCACCAGGTCATCTTCCTGATCGGTGACTTCACCGGCATGATCGGTGACCCGAGTGGCAAGAGCGCCACGCGCCCGCCGCTGACCCGCGAACAGGTGCTGGAGAACGCCGAGACGTACAAGCAGCAGGTGTTCAAGATTCTTGACCCGGCCAAGACTGAAGTCGCGTTCAACTCCACGTGGATGGACAAGCTGACCCCTGCCGACTTCATTCGCCTGGCTTCGCAGTACACCGTCGCGCGCATGCTGGAGCGTGATGACTTCGACAAGCGTTACACCACCAATCAGCCGATTGCCATCCACGAGTTCCTCTACCCGCTGGTGCAAGGCTATGACTCGGTGGCGCTGAAGGCGGATGTTGAGCTGGGTGGTACCGACCAGAAGTTCAACCTGCTGATGGGGCGTGAACTGCAGCGGTCTTATGGGCAGGAAGCGCAGAACATCGTGACCATGCCACTGCTCGAAGGGCTCGACGGTGTGAAGAAGATGTCGAAGTCGCTGGGCAACTATGTCGGCATCCAGGAAGCGCCAGGGGTGATGTACAGCAAGCTGGTGTCGATCCCGGATACCCTGATGTGGCGTTACTTCGAGCTGCTGAGCTTCCGTTCGATGGAAGAAATCGAGCAGTTCCGGGCCGATGTTGCCAATGGCGCCAACCCACGTGACATCAAGATCAAGCTGGCGGAAGAAATTGTGGCGCGCTTCCACGGTGAGGAGGCTGCAGCCAATGCTCACCGTGCTGCCGGTAACCGTATGAAGGAAGGCGAGCTGCCGGAAGACTTGCCGGAGATCGAAGTGGCTGCGGCGGAAGACCTGCCAATTGCTGCGGTGTTGAATCGGGCTGGTCTGGTCAAGAACTCGGCTCAGGCGCGAGATTTGCTGAGTGGCGGCGCGGTGAAGGTTGATGGTGCAGTGGTCGACAAGGACTTCATGTTTGTCCTTGGTGCTACGCATGTGTGCCAGGCGGGCAAGAAGTCGTTTGGCCGGGTCACCCTCAAGGCAGAGTAATTGCCTGGATGGTTTAGCTATATAGAAGCGGGGGGGGGGAGATGGCGCCCCCCCGACGTTTAAGAAAAAAAAAAATTTTTTTTTATATAAAATTTTAAAACAAAAGCAAAA